>NZ_AZXX01000076.1:0-3766 GCF_000512995.1 Lachnoanaerobaculum sp. MSX33
GAAGTGTCCTCCTTGTTTTTTTTTAAGAACAATTGTATTATACTACTTATTTCATGTAATTTCAATAATGTATACAGTATACTTTTATTATTTTATACTTTTTTGTATTTTACAGAGATATGATAAATAATCACTTCAGCTTTTTGTAATATTTTATATATCTTTTAATGTTTTATTGTGTTAAATTTCATATCACAAAATCTTGTTCATATGCCCTCCTAAAGTTATCCTTCTATTCAATATTATCAGCTATATCTTTTTCAGCCTTAAATAGGCTTACTGAACTTTTTAGCAATTCATCTATTATATTCTTATGCACATCTATCTCTTTTTCCACTTCACCGGCCTGAACAACCCATTTGTTAAGTGATTCTTCAAATCCGGTTCTTCCCGAACCTCCCCACTCACTTATGCTTGTGGATTTCATCTTTGTAGCTATATACTTTACTTGTTTTTCTACCTTTTTAAGATTTTCAACATATTTTGTTACAGTATCATATATCAATTCGTTTTTTAGATAGAGGTCTGTTTCTTTGTTATCCATAACTAACCCTTCCTTTTACCTATCTTTCCCGCTATTTTTTCATCCTGTTCCTTTGTCAGTCTTACGGCATCTCTTCCTTTTGCAACAAGATCTTCTAACTCAATCCTTAGCTTTATCATATGACTATGTAGTTTTAGATAACTGCTTTCAAATGATTCTTTACTTGAACCTGACATACTCTCACTTAATACTCTATTCTGCTCTCTTATCTCAGACATCAGCTCTTCTATATCACTGTTGGCATTCTCTATAATATTAAGTAACAATTCTATATTGGAGTATTTCCATACTATCTGTGTCCTACCCAACTTAATCCTCCTTAATCGTCATCATCATGTGCATGAAACCATTCATCTTCTCTTTCCATTCTCGATATCTTATTTTCAAGATTTGATAAACTGTTATTTATATAACTCTTATATTTCCTGATATCGTCCTCTTGCACAGTAGCCGTATTCTCAATTCTTTGTTTAGCGCTGTTGTACTCATCTTCCAATAAAAAGATAGCCATACCCATGGTATTTATTATATCTCCATACCTGTTTCTAATTTCATTGTAGCGATTCTCAGTATCACATATTCTGTCAAGCATATCACACAATACTTCCCTATCATGCTCCGCAGCGGCTATATCATTACATCTGCATGCCATATCACTTTCCTCCATACATACCGGCTACAAACTTAGCCTCCATAATCTCGCACGAATTGTAGTAGTTTATGACTCTTTCTTTGAATATTTTTCTGGTTTTATTGTTTTTTTCTATAGAGTCCTTTATATCCGTCCATTCTCCAACATTCACTCTCCAAAAACTCAACCTCCTTAAACTGTATGCAATATCTTCCATTTCAGGCAGTATCCTACCCTCCACCAAGTCATTCATTTCATCCAGTATATTCACAAGTTCTTTTGTTTTGGAATAGTTTATTGCTACTGTTCCAAAGTTGGAGGTGCCGTATACTTCATATTTCTTTAAATCCTCTAAATCTTTGTCTCTTACTATATCTTGCTCATTATGCTTAGCCAGTGTTCGGTTAAACTCATCCCAATCAATTTTTACATATTCCAACATATATACAAAATACTCTTTAATATGCTTTAATATAAATGTATCTACCAAATATCCTACAAGCTCTACTCCCTCCTTCTCCAGCAATGTCTCTAATAATATAACTTTAAGCATTGATATCCCATTACCGAAACTTGCCACAACATCTATCATATCTGTGGCTGACTCACATACACATTTAAGTTTATCCGGATTAGATGATGTTAAAAAAGTAAAAACATAGCCATATTGCATAAATGCCATACCGGTAATCGCCACATCTTCTCTATCTTTCGGATCCAGTTTCATGATTTTTTCATTTACTTTTGCTATAAACTTTCCGAATGCACCCTGCTCCGATACCTGCGCTATCTTTCCGGTTTTTACATCTATCATAGCTGTAGGCAAGTGGTTCCACAATAAGTCTATGATGCTTTCCTGTTTTATCTCCGGTATAAAATATATTCTGTTTTCTACTTTTATTACAGATACCCCCAAAACATTTACATAGTCATTATTAGCATGAAATCCATACATTTTATCCTGAATCTTAGCAAATTCCTCAGGCCCAAGAGTTTTTTTCATATATTCTACAAACTCAGGTGAAAACCCTTGACCATCTCCACTTATACATCTGTCTATTACATCTGAATATACCATTGTTACCAGTGTAGCCTCGTTACCACCTTTTGAATGTCCTGTCACATACACATTGTCATATTTTTCAAAAACTCCACTCTTTTTTAATGATTCCATATAATCCAATGCTTCTTCCTGCATTGGTGATGTGTAATCTCTTAGCTCCGCACCGAATTTTCCATATCCTTTTTCGCTTGTAGTATTACTTTTAGGCTCACTTATATCTAATATTTTTTCTTCTATACCTCTCATTGCTTTTTCCCATGGAAAAACATAGTCCATTCCGATGTATCCCCTTATAATATTCCTTGTATTCTCTCCTATTTGTTGTGTAGGATCTATAGCTTTCATCATTATTTTATACGCATTAAATATAACTTCATTTTTTTTCATATCTTTTACAAATGCTTTTGCATTATCAATCCAAGATCTGGCAGGCGTTCCTCTAAAAGATATATATACCTGATCGTCTCTTTCAAATGTACAAGCTTGCATTCCTTTAGGATTATGATCCGGATTTCCATCACCATCATTATCCTGCCAACTCATATTTGATATCTTGGCCTTGCCAAGTTCAGGTCTGTCATTTAAGATTGCCTCTATTGCCGGGAGATTTTCTTCTATGGCTTTCTGAGCTGACTTACTTTCTTTATCTAGCTTACCTTCAATTTCACCTAGTTCCCTTTCTTTTTTTTGAGCCAATCTAACTATATCATTTATATTTTTGAACTCACTTATATCTAATTTATCCAATGGTAGATATTGAATAATATCATACAGTGCCTTCTCTTGTAGCTCATCATCTGTAGGCCTATTGCTTGCCATAATTCTTATCTCCTTCTAAAATATCTACATCACCAAATCCTATCTTATCCACGTTACTGTATACACTCGAGATTCTACAGTAAAACTTAAGTCTATTAAATGTGTAGCTTATCAATCTTTCTTCGAATTTATCAAGCTCTTCTTTTTTTATATATGTAACTGATAGATCACCTACATTTAAATCTTTATTTATAAAGTTTTCACATGTTCTTTTAAAGTCCTCATCTACACTTTCTGCTTGTTTAGATGTGAATATGTATGCATTATACATTCCAACACTTTCATATGTTCTCATGTCTATACCTTTATTCCAACTATCATCCAGTGCAAAACCATATGGATGTATATATACTTTACACTCTCCGTATATCGGCTTTACCAGCTCATATATATACTTCTCAAGTTCTTCTTTCTTAAGGTATCCTACATAATTATCATGAAAAGATGTCATACCTCCCTCACTCTCAAAGTCCACCACCACATGCCACTCCGGTTTTGACTTTGGGTGTACATACACGCTATCTTCATATACATATTCTCCTTCAAATTTCTCTCCATATTTTTTCTGCATGTAATATTCTGCTGCATTTATATAATCTAACTCTGTTAACATAGTAATGCTCACTCCCCTTTTTGCCAGCATATCTCTAAGGAATACCAGTCCAACTATAAAAACTATTATCAGTAAAATACTCCTTATTGCTTCTTT
>NZ_AZXX01000077.1:0-1274 GCF_000512995.1 Lachnoanaerobaculum sp. MSX33
TTGCGTCCGTACTGATTCCCCCTCACATCTTTTCTGCATAAAAAATGGAATGCTTTATCGTTAGGACATCTCATGACTCCTTGCTCATCAATTCTGAAGTTAACTGCACGAAATGGATCTTCATGATATTTCCGATCTTTAGTTTCCTTTTTAAACATTGGAAATTTCATATACTTTTCAATTCCGTTCTGTTCACAGAAAATATAATTATTGTATGAGCCATATCCGGCATCTGCCACAGGATATTTGGGATAGAATCCATAAGTTTGTTTGAAGTGCTCCATCAAAGGAACGAAACAATCCATATCCGAACGATAATGGTTCACGTCAACAACTGCAATATATTCATCTGCTACACCAATCTGTACATTATATGCCGGCAGAAGCTGATCATTGCCCATGTAATCCTTTTTGATACGCATAAAGGTAGCTGAGTTATCTGTTTTAGAGTAACTGTTTCGGTCAGGACCACAGATTTCAATTTTTTGTATGTATTCTTGAAGTTTCTGACAGAAAGTATTCAAGTGTTCATAATGACGCTGTTCTTTGGATTTTCGCTTTCCGCTTCCGTAAACAAATGTACTTGTATCCAGTTCCCATAAAAGTACCAGCTGCTCAACGATTTCATTCAGATAATCCGGTACATACTCTGTGTTTGATGTGATCTGCACCCCACTCCATGCGATTTCTGCATTAATTTCCTCAATCTCCGCAGTGATTTTTTCGTAAAGCTTGTAACGGAACTTTTCCGTAGCCTTCTTCCATACCCAGGTATACTTGTTTGCGTTTGCTTCAAACTTGGAGCCGTCGATGTAGAGATGTTGCAGATCTACATGCTCCTCGTTAAAGATAGCATGATTGATGTCGTTAAAAATATTTTCAATCTTGTCTTGAAGTATTTCATTGATGAAATATCCAAAAGTTCTGTATGACGGAGTCCGGTGATCCATGAGATACATGAACCTGATATTAACTTTGCAGTTGTCTTCCAGTTCTCTCAGAGAGCAGTAACCGCTAGTCATAAATCCAAAAAGTACTGTTTTTAACATGTTGACCGGATTAAATCTGAGTCGTCCGGTTGTGTACTCCGGAATATCTGTCAGATACTTGTTTAAATCGATTCCTCCCATCAATCTGTCAAATGTTAAAACAGGATCCAGCAGATCCAAACAATCTGAAAGAAACAGTGGTAAATATCCTTGTTTTGAATTACAATAATTAGTGTGTAAATTTTTCATTGCAAGTTAATTTTACCACAAAAATAGGACCTTTCG
>NZ_AZXX01000078.1:0-48116 GCF_000512995.1 Lachnoanaerobaculum sp. MSX33
TTTTCAGTCCGAAAATAATAAAGGGGAGTCACACGAAAGTGTGGCTCCCCTATTTACATATATTGAAATAACATGTAATATAGTAGTATATAGACTGTGCGTAGATTGTGTTAGAATACGATATGAAAAATATAGTATTTTTATACAAAATATTAAATTTTGGGAGAGTTTATCATATGAGTAATTTTGAACTTAAAGATTTTGAACAAAAAATGAATGAATTACTTGACTTTGACGGCATTGTGCTTGCTGTATGGGGCATGAAGCCGAATCACAATAAAGAAAAGTTTGCTGTAAGTTTTGATATCGGCATAGATTTGATTTTTGATTTATTATCATTCACAGAGTATGATTTTGAAGAAAAAACTTATGAGCCTAATGTAAGTGATATATTTATAATAAATACATTCTATGAATGCCTGATGAATTTTTCCGATATGACGGTAGAATATGTAGGTGAAAATGAAATAAATATATATGTACCGGTAGGAGATGCGTATGCACAACTTGAGATAAGGGATATAGAGTATCTTACTGTGACTGTTACAAGTTATAAAAAAGTGGCATTTTGTAAAGGTGAAAAGCCGGTCAAGATAGGAATATATGATTTTGATGCAATGAGATATGAAAAGTTCCCTGAAAACTTTGTTAAGGGAGATTCTAAATTTTATTGCTTCGGATAGAAGCAGAACAGAATAAAAAGGTAGCAAAAAGGCTTTTTTAAGCCTTTTTTGCTACACTGTCTCTGATGATTAAGTTTCCGGTAATTAAAGTTTTTACCGATTTATTCTTGGGGTCTTTTTTTATTTTCAAGAGTTGTTCCACAGCAAGTTTTCCTATTTGCTTTCTTTGTACATGAACTGTAGTAAGAGCAGGTGAAGAAACTGCAGAATACGGTATATCATCAAAACCTATTATTGAGATATCTTTCGGTATTTTTACTCCCTTTTCTTTTAAAGCCTTTATAGCACCGAGAGCAAGAGTATCATTGTCAGCAAAGAAGCAGTCGGGAAGCGTATTTAAATCGCCAAGCTGTTCTAACATATCATTATAAGCACCGATCATAGTTGGAGAGATCATATAGGTATGCTCTTTTACATAATCCATTTCAAGCCTTTCCACACTCTCTGTGAATCCTTTTTTCCTCAGTTGAAAATTTTCAGAATATATATTTCCACCGATGTATCCTATGCTTGTGTGTCCGCATTTTTTCAGATAATCAAGAGCAATATAGACATTCTCTTCATTATTCATACAAACACTGTTGCAGGTGGTATATGGGCAAACATTGTCTACGACCACATAGGGAATGGAGATGGAATCAAATAGTGGATACAGTTCCGGAGTAAACTCGGTACCTATCAGTATAATACCTTCGTATTGACTAAGATCCGTTTCCGACAGAAATTTTTCAAAGCTTTCCTTATGTACTCTCAGAACCATATTTAAATTTTCTTTTTGAAGTCTGCTCTCTATTGCGTCCAGTATTCCGGCTATAAACCCTTGATTTTCTTCAACAAAAACACCGCTTCTGTAATATTTGAGAACCAGTACATTTTTATTTTCTGTAATTTTTTTTCTTTGCTGAGGGTAATAATTATATTCCTTCATTGCCGCCAACACTTTTTCTCTTGTTTCTTCACTGACGCCTTTTTTTTCATTTATTACTATGGAAATAGTGGCAGGAGAAACATTTATCAGTTTTGATAACTCTCTAATGGTCATAGTATTCTCCAAAGAAATATTGTTCACTAAACAATAATTGTTTTCAGTAATCATAATACTATTTCAAAAAAATATTGTCAAATCAGAATATATAAGAAACTGAACATGAGATGTGCAGAACCATGCATGAAAAATTTATCTTTGGTGATTATATACTATAAAGAATATTATTTTTGTTTATAAAAACATGTTAAACAGTTTGAGTTTAAGTTTATTAAACGATAAAAGGAGATTAAAAACAGTTGCTATACAATATGTATAATAATATTATAATAATATATGCATAAGATAGAAATAATCAGATTGTATTGACATTTAAACATAATAATATTATTGTTTATATAAACAATAGTTCTTGATTTGTTAAATATTTAGTAAACAAGGAGGATGATATGAGAAAGGTCAAGAAATTAGTTAGTGCGTTGTTAATCGGTGCAATGGTTAGTGCTCCACTGATCGGATGTGGTGGAGGAACTACAAAGAGTGCAGATACTACTACTGCAACTGTAGCGGACTCTAAGGCTGAGGAGAGCAAGACAACTGACGGAAGCAATCCTGTAGCGGGTAAGAAGGTAGCATATATTATGATTATGCCTTCAGCTACTATCTTCCAGATGTGGAAGGATTCATGTAAGAAGCTTTGTGATGAGCTTGGAGTACAGTTTGATTTCTTCTTCTGTGACGGTGATTTTAATAAGTGGCAGGACACTATAAGAACATGTGCATCTGCAGGCTATGACGGACTTATAGTAAGTCATGGAAACCAGGACGGTTCATATGTATTCTTAAAGGGCATCTTGGATGAATACAAGGATTTAAAGATTGTTACATTCGATACACAGTTCTATGCGGACGGTGAATACAAGAAGCTTGACGGTGTTACTCAGATGTTCCAGCAGGATAAATCTTTGGTAACTGTTCTTCTTGATGAGATGGTAGCTAAGTATGGTGAAGGTGTAAGACTTGTAAAGGTATGGAGAGGTCCTAACTACAACAGCCCGTTTGACAGAAGAGAAGAAGGTTGGCAGGAGTATGAGAAGGCCGGAAAGATCGTAACTGTAGGTGAAGTACAGCCTTTACAGGATTCTGTAGACTCTGCAAACACTGTAACTGCAGCTTATCTTCAGAGTTTAAAGAGAGAAGATGTTGACGGTGTTATCGCATACTACGATATGTACGGACAGGGTGTATATAATGCGCTTATTGAAAACGACAATATGAACGGTAAGAACGGTGATGCACTTCCTATGGCATCGGTAGATATTGATCCTGTTGATATTACAAATATGCAGACAAGACCTGATATATGGACAGCGGCAGGAACAACAGACTGGACATTAAACGGTGAGATCGCTATGAGACTTCTTTTACTTGAGATGGCAGGAGAGTATGACAAGATCTATGATCCGGCAACAGGAGAAATGGGAGTTGATGTTGTAGAGGTTCCGGGTACAGCTATTAAGGCATCAGATTTAAAGACAGATTCAAATGTAGAGAATCTTGGAAATGTAGCAGGAGAAACTTATGGTAATCTTAACTATCTCTCGGAAGCGGATTGGATGCCGAAGGATCTTTTACACAAATAATAGGGATGTAAATATAAGGCTGCTAAACAGTAGCGACTTATAAAATTAATGAATGAGGTGAGTTTATCAGATACATTTACTTTTATTTTTAAAAGTCATTGAAATTTTGATGACTCACCCGTTTTAGATTGGATAATTATGGACAGAATAAAGTTAAGCACAAAAAATGTGTCGATAGAATTCCCGGGAGTAAAGGCCTTAGAGAATATAAACTTTGAGGTAAGTACGGGAGAGATAAGGGCTGTTGTAGGAGCAAATGGTGCCGGAAAGTCCACGCTTATGAAGGTATTATCAGGTGCCAATCCTACATACACCGGAGAAGTATTATTAAATGACAAAGATGTGGAGCTTAGAACTCCTGTAGATGCAAAAAAATGCGGTGTTCAGATAGTGTATCAGGAAGTAGATACAGCACTGTTTCCAAACCTTACCGTAGCTGAGAATATCATTCAGGGTGATTTGGTAATGGATAAGGGAAATGCCATCTTAAACTGGGGAGAGGTCTATAAAGAGGGTAGAAAAGCTCTTGACAGACTTCATATCAGTAAGGAAAGGATAAATGAAAGGGATCTGGTTTCGAAGCTTTCACTTGCAGATAAGCAGATGGTACTTATAGCAAAGGCAATCAGAAGAAAGTGTAATTTCCTGATACTTGATGAGCCGACGGCGCCACTTAGTAATCAGGAGACAAAAGAGCTTTTTGAAGTTGTTGAGCATTTACACAAAACGGAGAATATAGCAATACTGTTTATTTCACATAGATTAAACGAGATACTTGAGATATGTGAAAGTTATACAGTAATGAGAAACGGAAAGTTGATCGGTACATATCCTATAGAAGAGTCAACTACCACAAAAGAAATAGTGGAACTTATGCTTGGAAGAACTTTTGAGGAAGCGTACAAAAGAGAAGAAATTCCTATAGGTGACACTATTTTTAAAGCAGAGAATTTGAGTGAGATCAACGGAAGAATAAAAGATATAAACTTACATGTAAGAAAAGGTGAAATACTTGGTATAGCGGGGCTTGTCGGAGCGGGTAAGTCTGAACTTTGTAAAACTCTTTTCGGAGCATATAAGAGTACCGGAAAAATCATATTAAACGGTAAAGAACTGAATCTAAAAAATCCTGCACTTGCAGTTAAAAATAAAATAGCACTGGTACCTGAGGAGAGAAGAAAAGAAGGTGTACTTGTAGAAGAGAGTGTAAGCTTTAATTTATCTGCGGCATCCTTGGAAAAGTTTTGTAAATTGTCTTTCATAGACAAGAAAAAGGTAACAGATAATGCAAAGAGTTATATACAAAGTCTTAATGTATCAACACCAAGTGAAAGACAGCTTGTAAAGAAACTTTCAGGCGGAAACCAGCAAAAGGTTGCTGTAGGAAAATGGTTGGCTGCAGATTGCGAGCTTTATATATTTGATGAACCTACAAAGGGTGTTGATGTAGGTGCAAAGCAGGATATTTTTGATCTTATTCATGAGATAGCAAAAAAAGGAAATGCAGTTATATATGCAACTTGTGAGAACCAGGAGCTTTTGGCCCTCACAGACAGAATTTATGTAATGTACAATGGCGGTATAAGTGCAGAACTTATTACAAAAAATACAAATGAAGATGAGATAATGTTTTACAGCGTAGGTGGTAAGCAAAGTCAAGAGGAGGTAGTTTGATGGAACGCAAAAAATTAATAAAATTTGGTATAGATTGGGCTGCTATCCTGGCACTTGCTCTATGTTTTATAGCATTTACAGCAATTAAAGGCACGGCGTTCATGTCACAGAGCAATATGGTAAATATTCTAAGGGCAATGGCAATAACCACGGTATTCGGTATTGCAGCTACAATTACCATGGCACCTGACGGATTTGATATGTCGGCCGGTACTTTGGGAAGCTGTTCAGCTTACGCATTTGTATCATCATACCTTTGGTTTGGACAGTCACTGTTTATGTCGGTAGTAATAACTATAGTGACAACTTTGATTTTATATCAGCTTACCATGTTTCTTATTCTGGTTTGTAAGATACCGGATATGCTTGCGACTTGTGCTTTGATGTTTGTTCATCAGGGACTCGGACAGTGGTATATAGGAGGTGGTGCAGTATCCACAGGTATGAGAACACCATGGAATGCAGAACCTCTTAGAACAGCTCTTTCAGATTCTTTTTCGGCAATAGGAAGAGCACCTTGGATCATTATCATTATGCTTGGATGTGTGCTTGCCGCATATATCTTCCTTGATTTTACAAAGTTTGGAAGATATTTGTATGCAATGGGTGGAAATAAGGAAGCCGCAAAACTTTCAGGTATTGATATTAAGAAATACAGATATGTAGCAGGTATGATAACTGCTGTATTTATAGCTATCGGTGGTATTTTAGTTTCATCAAGAGGAAGTTCTGCACAGGTTATGTGTTGTGACAACTATTTGATGCCTTCACTTGCAGCGGTTTTCGTTGGAAGAACTGTAGGAGGTGCTGAAAAACCTAATGCTCTTGGAACAATGATTGGCTCAATGCTTGTATCTACACTTGAAAACGGACTTACTATCTGTGCAGTACCTTTCTTTGTATTGCCGGCGGTAAAGGGTGCGGTACTTGCTTTGGCACTTATAGCGGCATATGCATATAAGAGAGAATAATATAAAAGGGAGTCAGTATGAGTAGATTTGACACATATTTTCAGATGGAAGAAAAGGATATAGTTGAGTATACTTTATTAAAAGCTACATCCATAGACTGGGATAAGGACAGCATGAAGGCTGTTATACCTAAAGAACATGGGAATTTAAACTATGTCTACAGAGTAACGGATAATAAGGGACATTCGATTTATATAAAGCAGGCAGGTACCGAAACAAGAATCTCAAAGGATATGAAGCCTTCCAGAGACAGAAACAGGCTGGAATCGGAGATTTTAATGTTACAGGAAAAATTTGCAAGCGGAATGGTACCATATATTTATTTTTATGATACTGTGATGTGTGCCTGTGGTATGGAGGACTGTTCAGATTTTTTGGTAATGCGTCAGGCAATGCTTGAGCATAAAATATATCCTCATTTTACAGAAAAGATAACGGACTTTTTGATAGAGACATTACTAAAGAGCAGTGATGTGGTAATAGACCATAAAGAGAAGAAGGTAATCGGAGGGAAACTCGTTTCACCTGATCTTTGTGATATTACGGAAAAGCTTGTTTTTATGGAGCCATACAATGATCTCAATCATAGAAATAATGTTTTTCCTCCAAATGCAGACTTTGTAAATAAGGAGCTTTATGAGGATAAGGCATTGCATTTTGAAGTTGCAAAGCTTAAATTCAATTTCATGACAAATGCACAGGCGTTGATTCATGGAGATTTGCATACAGGTTCTATTTTTATAAAAGAAGACGGCTTAAAAGTATTTGATCCGGAGTTCGGTATACTTGGACCTTGTGGATATGATATCGGAAATGTTATAGCAAATCTTATTTTTGCCTATGACAACGGAATTGCTTACGAAAAGAAAGAGTTCACTGATTGGATTCTTAAATCAGTGGAAGAGGTCATAGATTTATTCATAGAAAAGTATAATAAATATTATGACGAGTGGGTAAGTGAGCCGATGGCAATGGTAGAAGGCTTTAAAGAGTACTATCTTGACGGTATTCTTAGAGACACGGCAGGATTTACCGGAACAGAGCTTCACAGAAGAACTGTAGGAATGGCTAATGTTACAGATGTAACTACAATTGAAGATGAGAAAAAGAGACTTGTGGCTGAAAGAATAAATATTTTGGCAGGTAAGGAGTTTATACTGAAAGCGGACAGCTTTAAATCCGGTAAAGATTATGTAGACACTATACTAAAGTGCAAAGCTTTGGCAGAGGAGTTATAAATGGGTATTGAAGAATTTTTTGACAATATAATCTCAGTGAAGTTGACAGAAGGTGGAGAACTGAATATTATTGACCAAACCCTTCTGCCGGGAGAGATAAAGAGAATAAACTTAAATACAAAGGAAGAAATCTGGGAAGCTATAAAGAAGCTTAGAGTACGTGGGGCTCCTGCAATAGGAGTATGTGCGGCATATGGTATTGCAAAGACGGCTTCACAGATAGAGGCAGACAACTATGCTGATTTTGAAAAAGAGTTTTTGGAATTAAAAGAGTATTTTGCCTCTTCCAGACCTACAGCGGTAAATCTTTTTTGGGCACTTAACAGAATGGAGGATGCCCTGAAAGCAAATAAAGAAAAAAGTATTGATGAGATAAAGGAAGCTTTATTTAAAGAAGCTGAGGATATCAGAAATGAGGATGTTGAAATAAGCCGTGGAATAGGAGCTTTGGGATTTAAGCTTTTAAAAAAGCTTAAAAGAAACGGTAAAGAGATCGGTATAATGACTCACTGCAATGCCGGAACATTGGCAACAGCAAAGTACGGTACGGCGACAGCGCCGATGTATATGGCACTTGAAAACGGATTTAACGGTGATGATATGCATGTCTACTGTGATGAGACCAGACCTCTCTTGCAGGGTGCAAGGCTTACAGCATTTGAGCTTAGTAATGCCGGAATAAAGACGACATTGCAATGTGACAATATGGCATCTATTTTAATGAAATCGGGTAAGATAGATATTATATTTGTAGGTTGTGACAGAGTGGCAAGAAACGGTGATGCGGCAAACAAGATCGGTACATCCGGACTCGCTATTATAGCAAAGCATTACGGCATTCCGTTCTATGTATGTGCACCTACATCAACTATTGATATGAAGGCTGAAAGTGATAAGGACATCCCTATAGAGATAAGAGATGGGGAAGAGATTACAGATATGTGGTATAAAGAGAGGATGGCACCTGAGAATATAGGTGTATATAATCCTGCATTTGATGTTACCGATCATTCACTTATAACAGGTATTATTACCGAAAAGGGTATTTGTAAATATCCTTTTGATAAGGCATTTAAGGAATTGGGACTTTAGGACAGATAGGAGATAATATGAAGAAGATAATCAATGTTCCTGAGAATTATACAGATGATATGTTAAAAGGCATTTATAGTGCACATAAGCAGGTTAAGTATGTAGCAGATGACCTCAGATGCTATTGTATAGCAGATAAAAAACCCGGTAAGGTGGCAATAGTAACAGGTGGAGGTACCGGACATTTACCGCTATTCCTCGGATATGTAGGTGAAAACTTGCTTGACGGTTGTGGTGTGGGAAGCGTTTTTCAGTCACCTTCAGCAGAGCAGATATATGAAATATCAAAGGAAGTGGAAGCAGGAAGCGGAATACTCTATCTATACGGAAATTATACCGGAGATATTATGAACTTTGATATGGCGGCAGAAATGCTTGAGATGGATGATATAAAGACCAGAAGCATCGTGGGAGCTGATGATGTACTCTCAAATAAGCTGCCTGAAACCAGAAGAGGTGTTGCGGGTATATTCTTTATGTATAAGTATGCGGGTGCCGCTGCAGCCGAGATGGGAAATCTTGATGAAGTATATGAGGCTGCAAATACAGCTAAACAAAATACAAGAACTGTAGGATTTGCATTGACACCATGCGTTATTCCTGAGCTTGGACATGCCAATTTCTCTTTGGCGGAGAATGAAATGGCATTCGGTATGGGAATTCACGGTGAGCCGGGAGTTTGGAACGGAGATATAAAGAGCGCAAAAGAACTTGCAGATGAAGCCGTGGGAGAAATCCTTGATGATATAGAAATAGGAAACGGTGATGAAGTTGCAGTACTTATAAACGGACTTGGTGCAAGCAGCATAGAAGAGCTTTATATACTTTCGGGAGAAGTAAGTGAGATATTATCATCAAAGGGTATCAAGATTTACAGAACCTTTGTAGGTGAGTATGCAACAAGTATGGAGATGGCAGGTGCATCCATATCTATTTGTAAGTTAAACAGTGACAAGGAAAAGGCTTGGCTTGATATGGAAGTAAAGACTCCATTTATCAGATTATAGGAGTTGTTATGACAGAGATTAGAATAGAGGATCTTCCGGAATTATTTGAGTCTATAGCTAAGGTGTTTGTCGAGAAAAAAGATGAACTATGTGCAATGGATGCAAATATGGGCGACGGTGATCTTGGGCTTACTATGAGTAAGGGCTACAGTGCAATGCCTGATCTTATAAGAGAAAATACGGTAGAAAATAATGTGGGAAAGACATTGTTTAAGGCAGGCATGAAGATGGCTTCAGTGGTACCCTCAACCATGGGTACATTGATGGCAAGCGGTATAATGGAAGCCGGCAAGTCATTAAATGAAAAGGATAAGATAGATGCCAAAGATTTGGCGGTTTATTTTGAAAGCTTTGCAGCAGGAATCAAGAAAAGAGGAAAATGTGAGGCAGGAGACAGAACAATATATGATGCACTTTTATTGGCAGGTGAAAGAGCAAAAGCAGCAGCGGATGGAAGTTTGCTTGATGTAGCAAGTGCGGCACTAAAGGGTGCGGATGAAGGTGTTGAAGCTACAAAAGATATGTTGCCTAAGTTTGGCAAGGCTGCGGTATTTTCCGCTAAAGCAAAGGGCATTGCAGATCAGGGTGCTGTAGCGGGATATCTGATGGTAAAGGGAGTATGTTTATTTTTAGAAAGTAAGAGTTGATAATGAAGGTACTTAATTTCGGTTCACTAAATCTGGATTATGTATATGATGTAGATCATTTCGTGAGAGAGGGAGAGACTATATCCTCAGCAGACATGAATGTATTTTGTGGCGGAAAGGGGCTCAACCAGTCTGTAGCCTTGGCAAAGGCAGGTGTTAAAGTATACCATGCCGGAGCAGTGGGAAGAGCGGACGGATCTATGCTTTTGGAGGCACTTTCAGAGGTAGGAGTCGATATATCTTACGTAAAAAGGTATGATATGTCATCAGGACATGCCATTATACAAAAAAACAGTGCAGGTAATAATTGCATACTTTTGTATGGTGGAGCAAACCAAAATATAGACATTGAATTTATCAAAGAGGTATTAGAGGATTTTGATAAAGGAGATATACTTTTACTTCAAAACGAGGTGAGCAATCTTGCATTTATTATAGATGAGGGAGCGGCTAAGGGAATGAGCATTATTTTAAATCCCTCACCTCTCAATGAAAAGATATTTGAATGTGACTTGGAGAAGGTGGAATATCTTATACTCAATGAAATAGAAGCTTTTGATATACTCGGAGTTGCTTGCACAGATGAAGATGAACTTGTAGAGAAATTGACAAAAAGATTTCCAAACACCAAGATAGTGCTCACATTGGGAGAAAACGGCTCCGTATATGTGGACAAGACGCAGAAGATAAGACAGGAAATATATAAGGCTGATGTTGTTGACACTACGGCAGCAGGTGATACCTTCACAGGCTATTTTATAGCAGGGCTGGTTGCAGGTACAGATGTATCAGGAGCACTCAAACAGGCCGCAAAGGCTGCAAGTATAACAGTCAGTAGAAAAGGAGCCTCACCAAGTATTCCGTTTGCAAAAGAGGTTTGTGAAAGACTTTAGAAATGTAAAATGCCACAAAATCATTATAATAGATGATTTTGTGGCATTTTTAATATTTTATATAAAGTTAGTACATCTGCAGGAAATAATAAATTGAAAAATTACTTCAATATATTATATTCCCTTAATAACTTATATCTGTAATCTTTGTCGGTGTTGGCTCTGCGAAGTTTATCAATATTCCCTTCGTTTAACAGTAATTCATTAAGCTTACTTACCATATCGGCACCTTCCTGCCTGCCTTGTTTCAACCCTTTTTCCAGACCCTTTTCCAGACCTTGCTCCAAGCCTTTTTCGATTCCTCTATTTTCAATAATATCAAGAACTTCACACATATATTTAGCCTCCTTTTCATTAGCTTCATTTATTGAATCTTCAAATCTATTGTCCCCTGTCATAACGGACATAAGGGTTAGCAGTTCATTTATATGCTTTATTGTATAATCTTTTGGATTATAGGAGTTGTTTGTTCGTATCTGATGCAAATAATCAACCAGTATCCGGAAATCACTTTTAAATAATGCTGTCTTTTCCTCCTCCAGGTATGCTATCTCAAAAAGATTGATTTTATAATCATTGACAAAAGGTTTTAATCTGTCATCAACTTTAACAATATCGAGTATATTAATCGGATAGTTCCATCTCTTTTTGTATCCTAAATATAATACCAAGGTAATCACGGGATATTTAGTCTTATATCTATGTCGTTTTTTAGTTTGTCTTCCATACTCTATACCGTCATAACTGATTACTCTTAAAGGCATTAACTTATCAGGTACAGTTTGATTTTCAAAACCGAATAAAGCAATATTTATACGGCTATGTTGCCAATACTTGGAAACATCTCTATCCTGAGAATGGACGCTACCGTCAATCTTTAACATGCTGCTTGTAGGTGTATCAAGTAGAGAATTTTCATCCACTACATTTTCACCATTAAATAAAAGTACATTTACTATGTCGGAAAAGACATCGTTGAATTGTTCCAACATCTTTTGTGATATATCTTTCTCTTGCATATTTCGCTCCTTTATTATATCAAAGAAATATTTTAGAATCCACGTTAGGGTGAAACTTAAGAATATAAGTATAGAAATTTTATAAAAAAGCCATGCAGGATTATTGTTAAATCCTTTTATATCTTTATTATACCAATTAAAAATCTTATTACAACACTGTAATTTAAGACTAAAATTATTTTGATATAGAAAATAAATTACAAGAATAAATATAAAGGAAATATAGAAATGCAGGTATTTTTAAAGGACAGCTAATATAGTAAAATAAAATTATAGAAAAAAGATAAGAGGAGGAGATATGCTGGAAGCTTTGTGGGCAAAGAAAGAAGAAAAAGATGGATTAATGTATTGGTTACCGCTTACGGCTCATTTAGAAGATACAGGAAGAATTATGGGACTTTTATGGGAACATTGGATGAGTGAGGGACAAAAGGGAACCATTACAGATGATACAGATATGGGAAAGCAGATTGCAATATTTATAGGTGCAATTCATGATATCGGCAAGGCAAGTCCGGCTTTTCAGCTAAAGAAAGGTTTTGCGAATTCTAAGGACTTAGATAAGGAGTTGACAGAAAAACTGGTAAGGGCAGGGTTTATAGGTATAGACTCACAGGATTTGCTTTCATCACCTGAAAAAACACCACATGGACTTGCAGGAGAGGTGATATTAAGTGTATTAAGCGATAGATTTAAAAAGGAAAATGACATAGGATCTATAGTAGGTGGGCATCATGGCAGACCTATAGATAATAAAAGTATGATCTCCGACACACTTAGTTCATTTAAGAAAAATCTCTTTCAAAGTGAAAATGAGAGCAGTGACATATATAAAAAATGGTTAAGTGTACAGACAGATATTTTAAACAATGCATTAAAAAATAGCGGCTTTGAAAGATGTGAGGATATACCGATACTCTCACAGCCTGCACAGGCAATGCTTCTTGGACTTTTGACAATGGCAGATTGGATCGCCAGTAATACATACTTCTTTCCGCTAAAAGAAATATTTGATGATACTAATATTGATATGAATAAGAGATGCGAGCATGGTTTTACAAAATGGAAATATTCAAATCAAAGTGATATGTGGTTACCTGAAGTATATGCTGATTGTAAAGGCTTGTTTAAGGAGAGATTTGGATTTTTACCAAGGGATGTACAGCTAAAATTTGCACAGACAATCAGTGATGCTAAGAATCCCGGACTGATAATACTTGAAGCTCCTATGGGACTTGGGAAAACAGAAGCGGCACTTGTGGGTGCTGAAGAGCTTGCTGTAAAGTCAGGAAGAAGCGGGCTGTTTTTCGGATTACCGACACAGGCGACATCAAACGGTATATTTCCAAGAATAATCAGTTGGATAAAAAAGCAGAGTGTGGAATTAGGTGAAAAAAGAGGATTAAGGCTGGTACATGGCAAGGCTTTTTTAAATGAAGAATATAATAATCTTACGAGTGCTTCAAGTATAGATGTTGATGGAGATAATGAAGGTAGAGAAGGTTTTGTAGTAAATCAGTGGTTTTGTGGTAAGAAGACGGCCATAATGGATGATTTTGTAGTAGGTACTGTAGATCAGCTTTTGATGATGGCACTGAGGCAAAAGCATTTGGCACTAAGGCATCTTGGTCTCAGTAAAAAGGTTGTAGTAATAGATGAGGTACATGCTTATGATACATATATGGATCAATACTTGAATATGGCACTTGAATGGCTTGGAGCCTACAATGTGCCGGTAATACTGTTGTCTGCAACATTACCGAAGAAAAGTAGAGTGGATTTTATAAAACATTATTTGACGGGCAAGGGAGTTAAGTTAAGCAAAGAGGATATGAGCAGTCTGATGGTAGAGGATTACCCTCTGATTACTTACACTGATAATTATAAAGCATTAACTGTAAAGGATTTTGCGCCGATAGAAGATAAGAGAATCGAGATAAAATATACTGATACCGAGAGTTTGCCTAAGCTGATGGAATCCTTGCTTGACGGTGGAGGTAATGTCGGTGTTATTGTAAATACAGTGAAGAAAGCACAGAATATTGCCAAAGAGCTGTCAGAAAAGTTTGGTGATGAAAATGTTATGTTGCTTCATTCTTCGTTTATAGCTACGGACAGAGTGAAAAATGAAGAAAAGCTGATGAGATATCTTGGGAAAGACGGAGACAGACCGGATAAGCTGATTGTAGTAGGAACGCAGGTTATAGAGCAGTCTTTAGATATTGATTTTGATGTAATGATAAGTGATATTGCACCGGTAGACTTATTGATACAAAGAATGGGAAGACTCCATAGACATACAAGGGATAATAGACCAAGGAAACATAAGAAACCTGTACTATATGTTTTAGGTAATGACAAAAACTTAGAATTTGAAACCGGCTCAAAAGCAGTATATGGAGGATATCTCTTAGCAAGAACCGGCTACTTTTTAGGTGACAGCATAAGACTTCCAAGTGATATATCAAGGCTGGTACAAGAAGTCTATGATGAGAATATAGAACCGGATCTACCTGATGAATTAAATGAGAAGTATAGTGAATATAAGATAGAATATAAGGCTTTGGTTAACAGTAAAGAAAGCAGAGCCGGAACTTATAGATTAAGTAGCCCCGTATTAAAAAAACGCATATCTAAGGAACCAAATCTTATAGGATGGCTTAATAATCAATCAAGGAATTCCGGCGAGGAAGAGGGTAACTCACAAGTTAGAGATACACAGGATACTATAGAAGTAATTGCATTAAAGAAGATTAAAGACGGTTATACTACATTTGACAGTAGTGAGGATATGTCAAACAATATTGAAGATGTAAAAACAGCAAAAAAACTTGCAAGTTGTACAATAAAACTTCCAAATAAGCTCTCAAAGTCCTATAATATAGACAAGACTATACGAGAGTTAGAAGATTTTTACATAAACAATTTGCAAAAATGGGATAATTCGGCGTGGTTAAAGGGAACTTTATGTGCAATGTTTGATGAGAATAACGAGTGCAGTATAAATGGAGTAAATATGATATATGACGAAAAATACGGTTTGATATTAAAGGGGGAAAATGATGCCAAGGTATAATTTATTGGATGAAAAGTGGATTCAGGTTGCAAGTAAGGATACTGTAGAAAAGGTTTCTATAAAAGAACTTTTTGCCGATGCAGCTAAGTACAAAGAATTAGCCGGAGATATGAAGACTCAGGATTTTGCAGTAATGAGAGTTATGTTGGCAATCCTTCATACAGTCTTTTCAAGGTTTGATTCAAATGGAGATCCATATGAGTTTTTCGAAGTGGATGAGAAGAGTTTTTTACAGACTGGAGAGCTTGAAGAAAATGATTTGGAAGATTATGAAGATGCATTGTATCAGACTTGGATAGATATATGGAATGCTAAAGAATTTCCAAAAGTAGTGTATGAGTATTTGGAAAAATGGAGAGAAAGGTTTTTTCTATATGATGACAAATACCCTTTCTTTCAGGTGACAAAAGAGGTGATAGAAAAGGATGCCGCCGGTGGTGGAGAGTTTTATGGAAAAAATATAAATAGGCTTGTTTCGGAGAGCAATAATAAGCAGGCATATTTTTCACCTAAAGATGAATCTTATAAGGAATATATTGCTGATGATGAATTGGCAAGATGGCTTATAACATTACAGGGCTATATAGGTACATCTGACAAGAAAAAGGTCGGATTTGCAAAGACATATTCCAAGGGGTGGCTGTATGATTTGGGAGGAGTATATCTTCAGGGCAATAATGTGTTTGAAACATTGATGCTTAATTTTGTAATTGGTCATAATGAAAACAACAATTTATTAAAAAGTCAGAAACCATGTTGGGAAGCAGAAACAATAGAGAAAAATATAGAGTTGTATTTTCATAATGGAATTGACAATATTGCTTCACTCTATACTGCCTGGTGTAGAGAAATATTTATAGATCCGAACAGAACAAAGGAAGATAAGTTTGTATGCTTTATAGCAAAGTTGCCTGAGATAGAACACTCAGATGCTTTTTTAGAGCCTATGACAGTCTGGAAATATAATGATACCGGTGAATATAAGGATAAATATAGACCAAGAAAGCATGATGCAAATAAGTCAATGTGGCGAAACTTCGGACTGTTAACAGGAGTGGGTGAGGGCACAAGAAAACCCGGAGTTATAGAATGGCTAAATAAACTGTGTGATATATCGGAGTCGGAAGAACTGGGATTTAACAAGGAAAATATTACATTGTGTGCAGTATGTATGTTGGATGATGGCAATGCTACTTCATGGGCACCTATAGATGAGGTGGAAGATACTCTTAACCTTAAAGAAAGAGTATTGGTAGACACCGGAGATAACGGTTGGATAATTAGAATAAATAAAACTATTTCAGATACAAAAGCAATAATAGATACAGTATTAAAAAGGTTCATATTTGACTTATTAGAGATAAGAAATATGGAGAAGTCGGATGTATCAAAATATGTTGAACAGTTTTATTTTAGAATAGACCTATCGTTTAGAAATTGGATTGAAAGCATTGATATTGATAATGACAAGGATACAAAAGAAATTGAATGGCAGAATGTTTTAAAAAAAGCTATGAAAGAGTATGTGGATGAGTTAGTGTCAAATGCCGGATTAAGGGATTATAAAGGTATAGAGACAAGTACCGGTGTAAAGAATATTGCAACGATATATAATTCATTTTTATATAGATTAAATCAAAATTAAGGAGGTTAGATGGAGAGTGTAAAAAGTGTTATCGGGAGAATTCTTAAAGAGCTGTATGCTATGCAGGAATATTCCACAGGAAAGGCAATACTTTCCAGGCTAAGGAATTCTATCGGAAGAGACTATGCCGATATGGCGGATATAATGCCTGTTGTTTTTGAGAAATTGCCTGAAAGCTTTCTTGGAAACAGTAAGAAGATGACTGATGAGGAAATTTGTATATTGAGCTGTTTACAGCTGTATGCAATACATCAGCAGGGGGAAGATCTTTGCGTCAATACTACTGAAGACGGTTACAGTAATGTAGGAACAAGTCTAAAGTTACTTAGAGTAGGTGATGATACTACAGCACCGGACAGAAGATTTAATGCAATGATTACATCAACAGATTTTGATGAATTGACAGTACATTTAAGGCATTTGATAAGGTTATTAAAGTCAAAGCAAAAAGGTGCAAGGATTGACTATGGCAGACTTGCAGAAGATTTGTACCGGATAAGGAAGAACAAAAACAAAGACAATATTATTTTAAACTGGGCAAGGGAATATTATAAGTTCAATAGTAAAGGAGAATCAAATGAACAGTAGATTATTTTTGGATATGCATATTATACAGACATTACCACCTTCAAATATTAATAGAGATGATACAGGTAGTCCAAAGACAGCTCTATATGGTGGAGTAAGAAGAGCAAGAGTAAGTTCACAGTCTTGGAAGGCTGCAATGAGAAATTACTTCAAGGAAAGTGGAGAAGTAGCTAATGTAGGTGTAAGAACAAAAGATATAGTAAGCTATGTTGCCGGAAAGATTAGAGAAATAAATAGTACGATACTTGAAAAAGAAGCTATGGATAGAGCGGCAGAGGCGATAGAAAAAGCCGGAATAAAACTGAAAGATAATAAAGATAAGAGTGCCAAAGAAGCTAAAGCTTTATTCTTCCTTGGAGAAAATCAGGCAAGAGATATTGCTAAAATAGCAGCGGAAGCAGAAGAGGATGCAAAGGGTAAGTTGGTACTGGATAAAGATTTATTGCAAAAAGTTTTAAATGATAATGTTGCGATAGATATAGCACTATTTGGAAGAATGGTGGCTGATGATCCAAGTTTGAATGAAGATGCATCTTCACAGGTAGCTCATGCAATTTCAACACATGGAGTACAGACTGAGTTTGATTATTTTACTGCGGCAGATGACCTTTCACCTGAGGACAATGCCGGTGCAGGTATGATTGGAAATGTTGAATATAATTCATCAACATTATATAGATATGCAAATGTTTCACTTCATGAATTTTTACATCAACTTAAGGACAAAGGTAGTATGATAAATGCAACTAAGCTTTTTGTAGAAGCTTTTGCCAAGTCATTGCCTACAGGAAAGGTAAATACATTTGCCAATCAGACATTGCCAAGTATATTGGTGATTAATTTGAGAGAGGATAGACCGGTAAGCCTTGTAAGTGCATTTGAATCTCCTGTAAAATCAGAAGAAGGATATGTTGCAGGTTCTATAAAAAGAATGTCGGATGAGATGGAAAAGATACAAAAGTTCGTACAGAAGCCTATAAAGACACTTTATTTAGCGATAGATAACATGAATATTGCAGATGGTGAGGAAGTAGATTCACTGGATGAATTACTTGAAAAGCTTGGAGCAGAAATAGAAAATTATCAATTTAGCTAAGGGGTGAAAATGTGAAAACTATATTATTGAAGTTTGCAGGACCTATGCAGTCTTGGGGAACCGACTCACATTTTGAAACCAGACATACAGATCTTTATCCGGCAAAAAGTGCAGTGATCGGACTAATAGGGGCTGCACTTGGGATAAGGAGAGATGATGCAGCTATCAAAGAACTGGAAAAGATAAAGTTTGCAACAAGGATTGACCAAGAAGGCAGTCTTTTAAAAGATTATCATATTGCAAGGAAATATAAGCCAGGTGGAGATTTTGATAGAACTTATGTTACAGAAAGATACTATCTTGAAGATGCTGTATTTGTAGTTGCGATATCACATGAGGATGATAATCTTATAGAGAAAATATATGAAGCTTTGAAGAGACCGTATTTTCAAATGTTTTTAGGAAGAAGATCAATACCGGTTTTGGCAGATTTTATTCTTGGAAATTTTGACGGTGATATAAGTAGCATATTGGGAAAATGTGAGTGGCAGGCAAAAGATTATTATAAGAAAAGATATAATAAAAGTCAGAAAGCATTGGATGTATATTGTGACAAGGGCATTTTTGATAATGCTGACAGAGAAATATTAAGGCAGGATAAGGTTATATCTTTTGCAAAGAAGAACAGGCAGTTCAGTTTTAGATATGAAGATCATGCAAAGATTTATGTAAAAAATAGTATGTTTGAAGATGAAGATACAAACCATAATATTTTTGATTTGGTAGGTGAATGATATGTATATTTCAAGAGTTGAGTTAGATATATACAATAGGCAGAAGATAAGAGATTTGACGCATCTGGGAGCTTATCATAATTGGGTAGAACAAAGCTTTAAAGAAGAGAGCGGGGTAAGAAACAGGAAGCTTTGGAGACTTGATAAGATAAATGATAAGAAGTATTTGTTGTTGGTAAGTGGAGAGAAGCCCGATCTGAAATTGCTGGAAAAATATGGTGTGACCGGCAGTGCAGTAACAAAGGAATATGATGCATATATAAGCAAAGTGAAAAATGGTATGAAGTTACGCTTTAGACTTGTAACAAATCCTGTACATGCAGTGATGGAGGATGGCAAGCGAGGCAGTGAAAAGCCGCACATTACAGCAGAGTTTCAAAAGAAGTTTTTTATTGACAGAGCTATAAAAAATGGTTTTGAAGTAAATGAAAATGAAGTGAATATCGTAGAGAGGGGATTTGAGCTACTAAGAAAATCCGGAACGAAGCCGATAAAAGTGGTAAAAGCCACATTTGAAGGGGTATTAACAGTAGTTGATGAGGATAAGTTCAAATTACTATTGGAGAATGGCTTCGGTAAGAAAAAAGCTTATGGATTTGGACTCATGACAGTAATACCGATGTGATAGTAGGTGTGAGTATGGAAAAAGCTAAAATAAATGAACTTCCCAGAATAAGTGACAGAGTTACATTTATCTATATAGAGCATGCCAAAGTGAACAGACAGGATGGAGCTATAGTGGTATCTGACAGTAGGGGTACTGTCAGAATACCGGTAGCAATGATTGGAGCATTGATGTTGGGACCGGGAACGGACATTACCCATAGAGCAATGGAGCTGATAGGAGATATGGGTACAGGCATAATATGGGTAGGAGAAAAAGGTGTACGACATTATGCACATGGCAGAGCATTGACTCATTCTACCAGGTTTTTAGAAAGTCAGGCAAGATTAGTTACAAATGTTAGAAGCAGAGTGGATGTTGCAAGGAAAATGTATATGATGAGATTTCAAGGGGAGGATGTCTCATCATATACTATGCAGCAGCTTAGAGGACATGAGGGTACGAGAGTCAAGAGATTATATACGGGATTGTCAAAAAAATATAATGTTGAATGGACCGGCAGAGATTATAAGGTGGATGATTTTGCAAGCGGATCTGTTGTAAATCAGGCATTATCGGCAGGTAATGTAGCATTATATGGGCTTGTTTACAGTGTGATGGTAGCACTTGGAATATCTGCAGGGCTTGGTTTTGTACATACAGGTCATGATTTATCATTTGTATATGATATTGCAGATTTGTATAAAGCAGATACAACGATTCCATTAGCATTTGAAATAGCAAGTGAGTTTGGAAAAGAAGATGATATTGGAAGCATTACCAGAAGAAAGGCAAGGGACATTTTCGAAGAAAAAAAGCTTGTAAAGCAGATTGTATCAGACCTGCAGTATTTATTGGATATAGGTGATGACGAAAAGCTTGAAGGGGAATTTTTGGGACTTTGGGATAATAAGGAGCAACTTGTAAGTTATGGTGTGAGTTATACTGAGGTGATGTGATATGCCGTTTACAGTTATTACATTGAAAAAAGTGCCACAGGCCCTCAGAGGTGATTTGACCAAATGGATGCAGGAGATAACTACAGGAGTCTATATTGGAAATTTCAACACAAAGGTAAGAGAAAAGCTTTGGAAGAGGGTGAAGGAGAATGTCAAGGACGGAGAGGCGACTTTGAGTTTCTCTTACAGAAATGAACTTGGTTATCAGTTTGATACTAACAATACAAGCTTTTCAAATATCGACATGGATGGTATACCTTTGGTTTTTATTCCAAATGAGAATGTAGATGAAAAAAGAGAAATAAAACATGGGTTCAGCAATGCGGCAAAGTTTAGAAATGCTAAAAAATATATGACACATAAGAGTAAGCTTGATTCTAAGGATTTTGTTGTAATAGATATAGAAACTGACGGTTTGGATAAAGAGAAAGATGTTATTATCGAAATAGGTGCAGTAAAATCTGAGGGTGGAATAATAAGTGAATTTCAAAGTCTGATAAGCTATGAAGGAACATTACCAAAACATATAGTTGCAATGACAGGTATTACCACTAATATGCTTAAAACTAATGGTAAGAGTGTAGATGTGGTATTAAAGAATTTTAAGGAATTTATAGGTGATTTGGATATCATAGGATATAATGTAAGTTTTGATATTGAATTTATAAATATTGCACTGTCAAAATTTGAACTTGAAAAACTTGAAAATAAACGATATGATTTAATGAAGTTTGTAAAAAATGAAAAACTATTTTTGGCAAACTATAAATTACAAACTGTGATAAAGGAATATGGGGTTGGTGATGAAGTACCACATAGAGCATTGGAAGACGCAAGGCTAATATACAAGCTTGCTGTAAAAGTAAACAAATTCAGGGATTTATATAGTCTGACATAGCGTGTTTAAGGGATCTTATTACTGTGTTCCCCGCGTAGGCGGGGGTGATCCCAGGCGAAGAGTTGGAGTTTATAAGCTTTGAACGTGTTCCCCGCGTAGGCGGGGGTGATCCTGCGACTGGGTCGTAGGGGCTTGCCGTGTTGGCGTGTTCCCCGCGTAGGCGGGGGTGATCCCGAGTTGAAAATTTTTAAAAATGAAGCATTTGGGTGTTCCCCGCGTAGGCGGGGGTGATCCCCTGATTTGAAACAAATTTCTTCATATGCACCTGTGTTCCCCGCGTAGGCGGGGGTGATCCTGCCCACACAACACCTACTAAAGCTCCTACACCGTGTTCCCCGCGTAGGCGGGGGTGATCCCCGACAACAAAAATATATGTATCACCTATTACAGTGTTCCCCGCGTAGGCGGGGGTGATCCCGGTGCTTTCCTTGCCTTGCGTCCGTCATTTATGTGTTCCCCGCGTAGGCGGGGGTGATCCTACTGATTTATAACTATATCAATTATCAAAGCTAGTGTTCCCCGCGTAGGCGGGGGTGATCCCTGGAAATATTATCAGAATGGGAATATTGTAACGTGTTCCCCGCGTAGGCGGGGGTGATCCTACGGCAAAAGTAGGCAGTTTAGTATTTTTTAAGTGTTCCCCGCGTAGGCGGGGGTGATCCCGCATTGCAGATGGCAGGGAAAAAGCAATATTAGTGTTCCCCGCGTAGGCGGGGGTGATCCTGAGATAGAAAAAATGATAGTCCAACTAGGTATGTGTTCCCCGCGTAGGCGGGGGTGATCCCAGAGACGATGACAGAGGTTATAATAATACTACGTGTTCCCCGCGTAGGCGGGGGTGATCCTGGAACGAAACCTATTTCAAGTTGAACTATACGGTGTTCCCCGCGTAGGCGGGGGTGATCCTGAGCATCGCTGCAGGTTGTGCACTTGACGACAGTGTTCCCCGCGTAGGCGGGGGTGATCCTATGTACCTTGTTCAACAGGTAAATCAATAATTGTGTTCCCCGCGTAGGCGGGGGTGATCCCAGAAGTTCAGTACAATACTTATATGAATGATAGTGTTCCCCGCGTAGGCGGGGGTGATCCAAGAGATTTTAAAAGATTATGATAATATAGAGAGTGTTCCCCGCGTAGGCGGGGGTGATCCTCATATCAAATAAATAAATAGATTGATTATCTAGTGTTCCCCGCGTAGGCGGGGGTGATCCTCAGATATATAATAAAATTCTATATTAATATCAGTGTTCCCCGCGTAGGCGGGGGTGATCCTATCTTTATCTTACTATCCAATAACCCCAGTAGGTGTTCCCCGCGTAGGCGGGGGTGATCCTTGCTTGCGATTGTCTTATTTCTTTTTCGTACTGTGTTCCCCGCGTAGGCGGGGGTGATCCCTGCTAAGGCAAAATGGCATTGATATCGGCGCTGTGTTCCCCGCGTAGGCGGGGGTGATCCTAGTTTGGCTATATGATAATATGCGTCTTTTTCGTGTTCCCCGCGTAGGCGGGGGTGATCCCAACCCTGAAGGCTGGACGGAGTACGATAGATAGTGTTCCCCGCGTAGGCGGGGGTGATCCCCTTACCTTTTATTTTTTCATTAACGTAACAAAGTGTTCCCCGCGTAGGCGGGGGTGATCCCGGCAAAAACAATTATACTATTTTCGCAAAAGAGTGTTCCCCGCGTAGGCGGGGGTGATCCCTCTCATCATTCTTAGATGCTAAAAATTGTGTTGTGTTCCCCGCGTAGGCGGGGGTGATCCCGTTTAAGTCGTTAGAATTCTGTGTAATTCTACGTGTTCCCCGCGTAGGCGGGGGTGATCCATTATCAGAATTTTCAGACAATAAAATAAATTAGTGTTCCCCGCGTAGGCGGGGGTGATCCTTAGATTAGATAATCAATCAGAATAGAATAATCGTGTTCCCCGCGTAGGCGGGGGTGATCCTAATCTATCTTAAATATTTCTATTATTTCTTTTGTGTTCCCCGCGTAGGCGGGGGTGATCCCATACAGAGCCAACAACAGCACTTGAACATATGGTGTTCCCCGCGTAGGCGGGGGTGATCCCCCATCTTGTACCGTAATTCATTTTCTCTGATAGTGTTCCCCGCGTAGGCGGGGGTGATCCCGGCTACTACAAACGCTCGGATGGACATCCACAGTGTTCCCCGCGTAGGCGGAGGTGATCCCTATTCTATTCACGATTTTTTCTTCATCAGGTATTCCCTGCGTATGCGGGGTGAAACCTACCACATATTATGTTCCATCACCATCAGAAATATTCCCCGCGTATGCGGGAGTTACTACTTATATTAAAATTTGTATCCTTTGGTAATTTTGTCTTATCCTTATATGCAGAAGTACTTTGAGATATTTAAACCTGTATTTATTAATGAGATTGTATAAGTAATACTATAAAGAGAATACAAATACCGTCACCTGCTTAATATATCCTGCAGGGCATCTGAATCCAGTATTTTGATTACAGGGGGATTATAAAAAATAATTTTCTCGGATTCCAGGCGGCTTAATTCCCGGTGCAGGGAGGTTCTGGATACATTCATAAGCATTGCCCATTTTGAAATGCTGTCAGGAATTGTGACAGTATCTTTACCTGATTGACAGGACTGCATTAAAAGCCAGAATGCCGCTTTTTGTGCGATGCCTCCGTAGGAGAGCAGCTCAAGTCTTTGCTGAAGCATATAAGTGGCAGTGGAAATTTCGGTGGTGAAATTTTGTAATATGCAAAGATTTAATTGCATAAGCTTTAAAAGCTCATCTCTATGTAAGAGCATTATCTTTGCAGGCTCAATTGCAACTATATCACAGGGATATTTTCGGCTTTTGGAAAAAACGGCGGCAGGTCCTATAATATCTCCGGGATTTCGTACAGAAACATCCACCTGCCTGCCGTTTGGGAAATTTTTCCTTGCCTCTACGCGACCTTCTAAAATAATACCTATACGATTGGCGGTATCCATAAAATTAAACACGGTATTTCCTTTGTCATAGTATTTAACGGTGGGGGAAATAATTCCAAGGATATCTGAAATTTCATCTTCTCCCAAACCCTTAAATAAGGAACTGTTTTGAAGAATTGAATAGTACATATTGTCTCCATAGTTTTTTGTTGTTTTTATTATACATGAAATCTGTATCTGGGAATACAGATTTTTTGACATTATAGGAGTATAATAAAGACAAAATAAAGGAGGTCAAGATATGAGCGTTACAAATTGGAAAGATAAAGTTTCAAGTTTTAAGCAAATTGATGTAAGAGGAATTCAAGGCAATTTCTTTTTGGGATTAAAAAAGCAGGCCATGGATGTGAAGGCAGGCGAGGGAATAGCGGTTATTCAGTCCTTTGATCCCATACCTCTTTATGAAGTAATGGAGGGGTTGGGTTTTGAATATTATACGGAGAAAAAAGCCGAAGGTGAGTACCATGCTTATTTTTACCGCGTGGAGGTAAAGCAGGAAGAAAGGGATATTCCTATGCGTCCGGCGGCACTTACAAATATGCCTTTGATTGATGAGAAATTAGGGGATATAGCTGTAAGTTTCTGGGATTTGACATGGAATGATGAGCATAGATATCTGCCGTATGAAACAAGGCTTTTACTGTCATTGACAAATGCAGTGGGTGCGGGCAGAATGCGTCAGGCAACAAGAGAACTTGTAAAGGCATATATTCACGGACTTGACAGTGCTGCATTTGATGATGTTTTTGAACTTCTTGTATGGAATCAGGGAATAGGTTATTTTAGTTCGGAGATAGGCCCTTCCACACTTTTTGCAGCATATAAGACCATAAAAAACATGGAAAAGCAAAACAAAGCAAGGGGCGAGATTTGTGAAACATTAAAGGAAAAATTCGGAGAGAAGAATCCGGATGTAAAGGTGTGATATATGAAAGAAAAAGTAGGTGAAGTATTTTCTATAGCAAGGGATAATGAACCTGTTGCCGGTTGTACTGTTTCAAAGGCGGTATATGAGGGAGCAAATGATATAATATATTTTTCTTTGGCGGAGAATACGGATATAAGTGCCGAAATATATCCCTACCATAAGCTGCTTATAGTGGCTGAGGGAAGGATGAGTGTTTACGGTGATAAGGGTTTTATAAGAGAGCTTGAAACAGGAGACTGTATTATAACAATGACAGATACACCTGTGGGAATGAAAACAAATAGTGGAGCCGTGTATACGGAAATATCAATAAGGAGAGAAGATATTATGAATAACAGTGTTAAAGCGGGAGAAGTTTTTAAATTAGCGGATTTGGTACCATATGCGGATGGAAAGATTGTAAATATGGATGTGGTTCATAATGATAAGATGAAATTTATTGTTATGGCATTTGATGAGGGTGCGGCACTTTCAGAACATGCAGCACCGGGTGAGGCAATCGTTTTTGCCCTTGACGGCGAGGGGGTAATAGGTTATGAGGGAAAGGAACATGTTATAAAAGCAGGTGAAAACTTCCATTTTGCAAAGGCGGGACTTCACTCGGTAAAAGCAACAAAGAAATTTAAAATGGCATTATTACTTACACTTGAATAAAAGAAAGGGGGCGATCACATGAGAAAAAAAGTAAAGGGGAATGTAAGCTGGGTAGGATATATTGATTGGGAGCTGGAGAGTTTCCATGGCGATGATTATTCCATAAAAAACGGTTCCAGCCAAAATGCCTATCTTATAGAAGAAGAAAAAACAGTATTGATTGACACTATATGGACACCTCATAGATTTGACTTTGTAGAGAATCTAAAAAAGGAGATAGATTTAAGCAAGATAGATTTTATAGTTGCCAATCATGGAGAATGTGATCATTCAGGTTCCCTTACCGCACTTATGGAGGAGATACCTGATACTCCGATTTATTGTACCGCAGCAGCTGTAAAAAGTATTGAAGGTCAGTACGGAAAGCGTGGCTGGAACTTTAATGTGGTAAAGACCGGAGACAGTTTGGATATAGGAAACGGTAAAAAGCTTGTATTTGTAGAAATGCGTATGCTCCACTGGCCTGACAGTATGGCGACATATATGACAGGAGACAATATCTTATTTTCAAATGATGCCTTCGGACAGCATTATGCAGTGGAGGAATTGTTTAATGACAAGGCGGATCAATGTCTTTTGTGGAAGGAAGCAATGAAGTATTTTGCAAATATATTGACTCCTTTTGCTCCTATACTTACCAAAAAGCTGGAGGAAATCACAGGTTTTAATCTGCCGATAGATATGATTGCACCTTCTCATGGTGCAATATGGAGAGAAGATCCGCTGCAAATAGTTAAAAAGTATGGAGAATGGGCGGCTGACTATCAGGAAGATCAGATAACCATAGCGTATGATACAATGTGGGAAGGAACTACAAAGATTGCACATAAAATAGCTGAAGAAATTCATGCTAAGAGTCCCGATACTGTAGTAAAGGTATTTAATATCTCAAAATCGGATAAGAATGAGGTTATGACTGAAATCTTTAAGTCAAAGGCAATTGCGGTGGGTTCTCCTACAGTCGGAAACAGCATATTAAGCAGTGTGGCAGGCTGGATGGAATTTTTAAAACAGCTTAAGTTTAAAAATAAAAAAGCGGCAGCTTTCGGTTGCTATGGATGGTCGGGAGAGTCTGTAAAGATACTTAAAGAGCAGCTTGCAGGAGCCGGATTTAAAGTGGCTGAAGAAAATATAAAAGTTTTATGGAATCCGAAGGAGGAAGATTTTAACAAACTACCGGAACTGGTTGAAAGTTTATTATAGTATAAAGCAAATCTAAAGCGTCATTAACCGAATAGATTGAAAGGTTAAAATTTATTATAGAATAAAGAATCGGGTAGGGGATGTCTCTACTCGATTTTTGTTGTAAAATCATAAAAAAACTTAACCTATTCCGAAGGTATTTTTAATGTACAGCTTATATAATATATTGGTTTCATATAAAAGAGTTGCTTAATATATATTCAAAAGTCTATGAGTAAAGGCAAAGATTCTATGTAATAAATACAATGATTTAAGAAAGGGAAAGCAAATGAAACCGATATATACATTATTTGCAGGGGTAAACGGAGCCGGAAAAACCACATTATTTAATATGCAGGATAAAGATTTGGGTGTAAGAGTTAATTCTGATGAGATAGTAGTTGCAAACGGAGGTGATTGGAGAAATCCTTCCGATCAGGCAAGAGCTATGAAGGAAGCGGTGAAACTTATCAAAAGATGTATAAATGATCAATGTGATTTTAATCAGGAGACCACATTGACAGGAAAAAGCATTATAAATAATATAATAAAAGCAGGGGAAAAGGGATTTAAAATAAAAATGAATTAACCATATATGATAATACAAAGGATTTAAAGGTAGTTGCAAAATTTATCAAAGGCAAAAAAGAAAAATGTGATTTAGACTGTACATGGCTAAGGCAAATACTTTAAATAACGGAGTATTAAATAAAATCCATATTTATCATAAAAGATATCATACTCCGGCAGTCAAAATAAAAAGCGGGGAATAACCTGCTTTTTTTAATGAACATTTTATTGTCGGCTTATATTTTAGATAATATTTACCTTATTATATGTTATAATATTTGAAGAATTTTATTGGTGGATTTAAAGTGCAAGGAGGGCTTATGGCAAAGTATTTTCCGCTGTTTATTGATATAAGTAACAAGACATTTTTGGTGGTAGGGGCCGGAAATATAGCTGCAAGAAGAATTCTAAAACTTAAGGAGTTCGGTTGCAAGATAATAGTCGTAGCAAAGTCTATAGCAGTAACTATAATGGATTTGCAGGACGACAGGCTGATTTTAAAGGAAAGAGCTTATGACAGTTCGGATGTTGTAGGTGTTGACTATGTTATAGCCGCTACCAATGATAAGGAACTGAATGAAAAGATAGTATGGGATTGTAAAAAAGCCGGTGTTATAGTAAATGATGCCTCGAATTATAAGAATTGTGATTTCTATTTTCCGGGGATTGTTACAGAGGAAGAGATGGTGATAGGAGTAACATCATCCGGAAGTAACCATAAATTGGCAAGAAGGGTGGCAAGTGCAATCAGATACAATATAAAAGATATAGTTGAGGAATGCAGGAAAGAACAGGAAGAAAATCCGAAGCAGGAAGATTTTGACTGAAGCAGGGAGGACATATGTTTAGGACCAGAAGACTGAGAGCAAATGCGGGTATAAGAAATATGGTCAGAGAAACAAGGATAAGCAAGGATGCCCTTATTTATCCTATGTTTTTTGAAGAGGGAGAAAATATATTTGAAGAAATAGAGTCCATGCCGGGACAGTATAGAATGAGTATAGACCGATGTGACAGTGTAATAGAAGAACTTTTAGATGCAGGGGTCAGTGCCGTAATGCTCTTTGGTATACCGAAGCATAAAGATGAAGTAGGGAGTGAGGCATACCATGACCATGGCATTGTTCAGGAAGCAATCAGATATATAAAGAAAAAATATCCGGGGATTTATGTAATAGGTGATGTATGTATGTGTGAGTATACTTCACATGGACATTGTGGAATATTAAACGGAAGTGATGTAGATAACGACACAACTATAAAGTATATTGCAAAGATTGCGCTTTCACAGGTAGAAGCCGGAGCCGACATGGTGGCTCCTTCAGATATGATGGATGGCAGGGTTGAAGAGATAAGAGCAATTTTAGATGATAACGGATATAAAAATATTCCTATAATGGCATACTCGGCAAAGTATGCTTCTGCATTTTATGGTCCTTTCAGAGCGGCGGCAGATTCCGCACCTGCTTTCGGTGACAGGAAGAGCTATCAGATGGATGTGCACAATGTAAGAGAAGCACTAAAGGAAGTAAAAGAGGATATTTTAGAAGGTGCCGATATTGTAATGGTAAAACCGGCTATGAGCTTTTTGGATATAGTGACAAAAGTCAAGGAGATTACGAATGTTCCGGTAGCCGCATATTCTGTAAGCGGTGAGTATTCTATGGTGAAATCCGCGGCAAAGAACGGCTTTATAGATGAAGAAAAGATAATGTGTGAGATGGCGGTATCGGCGTTCAGAGCGGGAGCCGATATTTATATTACATATTATGCAAAAGAACTGGCAAAATGTATTGACAAGGGGATAATCGGATGAAAAAGGGAGTTATAGTTGCAAGTTTTGGAACAACACATGAGGACACCAGAAAAAAGACAATAGATGTGATAGAAAATGATATAAGAGAAGCCTTTAATGACAGTATCTTTATCAGAGCTTGGACAAGCGATATTATTAGGTCGAAATTAAAACGTCGTGAGAACTTACATATCAACAATATAAAAGAAGCCTTGGATGAGGCTGTACAAGAAGGTGTGGAAGAATTATTGGTAATAAGTACTCATATTATAAACGGAGTGGAACATAATAAAGTCAAGGATGCAGTATTAAGCTATAAGGACAGATTTAATAAAATAAAAATCGGAGCTGCACTTTTGGAAAATGATGATGACTTTAAGTTTATTATAAAGGAACTGGATGAGATCTACAATAAAGAAGCTGACAGCGCATATCTTTTGATGGGCCATGGTTCAGACCATGAAGCTAATGAAATATATGAACAGCTTAGGAACAGATTTGTAGATATGGGAAGAGATGATATACATATAGCCTGTGTAGAGGGTTATCCGTATATTGAAGATATTCTACCGGAGCTTTCGGAATACAAGTCCGTTCATCTGTCACCTTTTATGATAGTGGCAGGAGATCATGCAAAGAATGATATGGCAGGTGATGAGGACAGCTTCAAAACGATTCTTGAGGAAAGAGGAAAAAATGTAAGTTTTGAACTTAAAGGACTTGGAGAATATGATTTTGTAAGAAGTCTTATACTTAAGCATGCAAATGAGGCGGTATATGTTTCATAAAGATACAATAAGAATAGGTACAAGAAAAAGTGCTTTGGCACTGGCGCAGAGCAAATTGGTGGGGGATGCTATAATAAATAGCTTCCCCCATATAAAAATAGAGTATGTTCCTATGAATACGGTAGGTGATAAAAGGCTTGATATTTCATTACAGGAAATAGGTGGAAAAGGTTTATTCACAAAGGAGCTGGAAGAAGCACTGATAAATGGAGATATAGATCTGGCGGTGCATTCAGCAAAGGATTTGCCTTTAGAGTTTGACAACAGGCTAAAAATTATGCCTGTTTTAAAAAGGGCGGCAGTCAATGATATTTTTGTGGTAAATAAAGATTCAAATAAAGATATAAGAAACTTACCAAAGGGATTTAGAATAGGTACAAGCTCAAAAAGAAGGTCCGAACAGTTGAGGCTTTTAAACAAGGATATTGAAATACTGCCTGTCAGAGGAAATGTAATCACCAGAATAGGAAAGATATTTTCAGATGAGGTGGATGGTGTTATCTTGGCAGGTGCAGGAATTGACAGACTTATTGAAGATAATAAATATGCTGCGGAATACAGCGATATTTTTGATAAGATAAGCATTTTTATTATAAAAGAATGTGATATATTGCCGGCACCTGCACAAGGAATATTATGTGCAGAATATGCAAATGATGATATGGCAGAGATACTTGAAAAAATACAGGATAAAGAATGTGCGTCTTTATTTATTGCAGAGAGAAGGTATTTAAGTGTATTACAGGCCGATTGTCATACAAGTGCAGGTATTTATATATCCGATAACCAAAAAAAATATAGTATAAAAGCTTACTTTGACGGTAAATATATGGAAGCCGATAATATAGAAAAGACATTAGAAAAATTGCTGATTGTCATAGAGGAATTGGCGGGCAAATTAAAGAGGTAAAATGTTTGATAAAAAAATAAATAGTGTATCACTGGTAGGTGTTGGACCCGGAGATGAAAAACTGCTTACATTAAGGGCATGTGAGTGTATAGAAACTGCCGATGTTATAGTATATGACAATCTGGTGAATCCAACTATATTAAACAGGGCAAAGATGAGTGCAAAGCTTATATATGCGGGGAAGATATCAGGAAATCATTATCTTACACAGGACAAAATAAATGAGACTATTGCAGAACATGCTCTTACAGGTGAATATGTAGTGAGACTAAAAGGGGGTGACCCCTATATTTTCGGGCGAGGCGGTGAAGAGGCCGAGTATCTCTTGGAAAGAGGTATTGATTTTGAAATAGTGCATGGAATCAGCTCATTCTATGCAGGTCTTGGCTATGCCGGAATACCTGTTACATTCAGAGGGGAAGCCGCAGAGTTTCATGTCTTTACCGGCCATAAAAAACAGGGAGAAGAACTTGATTTAAATTTTACAAATATAGCAAAGCTTGAGGGTAGTTTGGTATTTTTGATGGGAATATCAAACTTAAGTTTGATAGTACAAGGTTTGCTGTCAAACGGAATGAATCATGATATCGGAGCCGCTGTTATTGAAAACGGAACAAGATATAATCAAAGAGTATTCAGAGGGAAGCTTTCAAATATAGAGGAGATTGCAAAAAGAGAAAATATTATTTCTCCGGCTCTTATAGTGGTTGGCAATGTATGTGAAAAGAATCTTGCTTTCTTTCAAAAAGATATACTGCCGCTTTCAGGTAAAAATATACTCCTCACTGCCACCAAGGGTTTGCTGGAAAAGATGGCACCTGAATTTAAAAAGCTTGGAGCAAATACTTGTGAGATGAGTCTTATCGCTACAAAAGAGATGGAAATTGATAAGGAAAGATTTGTTTCGGAGCTTGAGCTTGCCACACATGTTTTATTTACAAGCTCAAACGGTGTGGATATATTTTTTGATAAGATAAAAAAATATGATATAGATATCAGAAGCCTATACAATAAAAAAATATGCGTTATAGGTAGCGGAAGCAGTGCTGCTTTGAAAAAGTACGGAGTGAATGCGGACTTTATTCCGAGCAAGTTTGACTCAAAAAGTTTTGTGGAAGAAATTTTGCCAAAGCTTGATAAAAGCAGTAAAGTACTTATGCTAAGAGCCAAGCTTGGAAATGACAATCTTCCAAACGGACTTAATGAGGCAGGTATAGAATTCAGCGATATTCCTATCTATGATACAATTATTGACTACAGAAGAAGTTTCGAGCTCAATAAGGAAATAAAGAAATTTGATTATGTGGTAGTGGCAAGTGCCAGTGCGGCAAAGGCTTTGTGTGAGATGATAGAGGATAAATCGGCTCTTTTAAACAGAGTGGTATCTATAGGGCCTGTGACCACAAAGGCTCTTAGGGAATTTGGTATAGAGGAATTGATTACAGCAAAACAATATGATGTAAAGGGGATAGTAGATGCAATCAAGGGATTATAAAAAATCGGAAAAATATTTCGGTATATCTCAAAAGTATATTCCGGGCGGTGTAAACTCACCGGTTCGTGCGGCAAGGGCGGTACACAGAAATCCGGTATTTATAAAGTCGGGCTTGGGATCAAAGATATTTGATGTAGACGGAAATGAATATATAGATTATGTATGCTCATGGGGACCGGCAATACTTGGGCATGCTCATCCGTATGTACTTGAAAAGGTAAAAAAGGCATTAAAAAAAGGCCTCAGCTTCGGTGCTCCTACAAAGAAGGAGTATATACTTGCTGAAATGATAAATGAAGCAATGCCTGTTATGGAGCAGGTAAGACTGGTAAATTCAGGTACGGAAGCTACAATGAGCGCTATAAGACTTGCAAGAGGATATACAAATAAGGATCTTATTTTAAAATTTACAGGTTGCTATCATGGACATTCGGACGGACTTTTGGTAAAAGCCGGAAGCGGTGTGCTTACAGAGGCAATTTCTTCAAGCGGTGGAGTACCTGATGACTATGCAAAAAATACTGTCGTAGCGGAGTTTAATGATAAAGAAAGCGTCAAAGCATTATTTGATAAATATAATGATAAGATTGCTGCAGTTATTGTGGAGCCTGTAGCGGCAAATATGGGTGTTATTCCTCCAAAGGATGGATTTCTTGAATTTCTTAGAGAAATCACAAAAAAGAATAATGCTCTTTTGATATTTGATGAAGTAATAACAGGTTTCAGACTGGCAAAGGGAGGAGCCTGTGAATACTTTAAAATAAAGCCTGATTTAGTTACTGTAGGCAAGATAGTAGGTGGAGGTATGCCACTGGCGGCGTATGGTGGAAAGAAAGAGATAATGGCTCATATCAGTCCTCTTGGAGATGTGTATCAGGCGGGTACTCTTAGTGGAAATCCTATAGCAACAACAGCCGGTATTGCAACTCTTGAAGTACTTTTTCAAAATCCTGAGATTTATGCAAATATAGATGAAAATGCTAAACTTTTGGCTGAAGGTATTGAAAAGATAATGAATGAGGGAGAGAAAAAAGTACATATAAACAGAGTGGGTTCTTTGTTATCGGTATTTTTCACATCAAAGAAAGTTGAGTGCTATGAGGATGTATTAAGCTGTGATCTTGACAAATATGCAAGTTATTACAGCTTTTTAAGAGAGAATGGTATTTATGTGGCACCAAGTCAATTTGAGGCGGCATTTATATCCAATGCACATACAGCTGAGGATATAAATAATACTTTGGATGTAATAGCCGAGTTTGGGGGAAAAGAATGATTTTACTCCTAAGCTTAAGCTTTCGAAATACACCGCAAAAGATAAGAGAGTATTTTGCATTCGGAACTGAGGACAAAAAGAGACTTTTAAAATCATTATGCAGTGAAGAACTGATAGATGAAGCTGCAGTACTTATCACATGTAACAGAACCGAAATATATGTAAGTGCGGGAAATGACAAGAGTACCGGCAGTATAATAAACATTATTTTGGAAAAATGTGAAGAGATAATAGGTATAAATATAGAAAACCTCAGAGATTATTTGCTTTTCTATACCGGAAAGAGTGCAGTTTATCATCTGTATAAGGTCAGTGCAGGTCTGGATTCAATGCTTATAGGTGAAGACCAGATACTTGGGCAGGTAAAGGATGCTATAGAATTTGCAAGAGAGTGCGATACAGCACATTTATATCTTAATACATTGTTCAGAGACGCCGTCACGGAGGCTAAGAAGATAAAAACAGAAACTTTAATCTCAAAATCAGGAGTATCTACAGCCACATTGGCACTGAGAGCGGCAAAGGATGTACTTAATTCGTTTTCAGGAAAAAATATACTTGTGATAGGTGCATCCGGAAAAATCGGAGATATCGTATTAAAGAATGCGATAAGCTACGATTTTTCACAGATATATGTTACAAGAAGAAGGCATAATATAGATATGTCTCCAAATGTGATGGACAGGGTGAGAATTATAGAATATAACGACAGATATGATTATATAAATGATGCGGATATTATTGTTTCGGCTACAAGCGGACCTCATTTCACTCTGACAAAGGAACATATTCAGGAGAATATTGTGCCGGGAAGTAAAAAAGTATTCATTGATTTGGCGGTGCCATGTGATATAGATGAAAGAGTAAGAAGCCTTGATAATGTATATTATTACAATATGGATGACATGAAAAAGTTTGCAGATGAAAACAATGAGAAAAAGAAGATAAGTATTGAAAAAGCAAATGCAATGACGGATGAAGGTGTGGAGAAATTTTTAAAATGGGCATTGTTTCAGGAAAATTTAAAAGTGTTTTCAGACGCAACGGAAAATCTTGAAAAAGAGATGGCAAGAATCGGAGAAAAAAAGACTTTGGAACATCTGTTTTATAAGATAAGAGATAACGGAAGTTTGGAAGCATTGCAGTCTATCATTGATGTTCTTTCAATATGATACAGCAGATTGTATAATTGTTTAATAGCTGAACTATAATTTTCCATATTGAACAAATATATCTTATATATATGTTTATATAGTAAAATTACTTTTTTTGAAATCATTTTGTGAATAAAAAAACGCATAAAAAATATAAATCAAATAATAAAATATTGAAAAATAGCCTAAAAGTATGTTATTATAGAGTTGCAGAAGAATTTGCAAATTGACATTAGATTGACTTGATATGTAAAGACAGAAAAGAAGGATTGACCGATCCTTATATCAGAGCATTTTTAATGGGACGTAGATGATGTTTTGGTATCAAATTCCATTTGGTTGGGTCACAAAAAAACGTTAGGAGGTATAGTCATGGAGGACTATATTTTATCATGCAGCTCCACCGCAGATATGACTAACGGGTATTACTCTAGTAGGGATATTCATCATATAGACTGTAAATACACTATAGGTGGCAAGACATATGATGAAAGTATGGGAGAGAGCGTGCCTTTGTCGGAGTTCTACGAAAGAATGAGAAACGGTGAAAGTCCGACAACAAGTCAAATCGACATGGCAGAATACAAGGAATACTTTAAGAAATTCTTGGAAGATGGCAAGGATGTATTGCATATTTGCCTATCATCAAGTATATCCGAATCGTATCTATCAGCGATGGCAGCAGTTAAGGAACTTAAAGGGGAGTATCCTGAAAGACAGTTATATGTAGTAGACTCTTTGTCTGCATCAGCCGGTATGGGACTGCTGGTAGACATCCTGGCAGACAAAAGAGATGAGGGAATGCCTATTGACAAGCTGAAAAGTTATGCGGAGAATTCCAAGAAGTATATCAATCACTGGTTCTTTTCCACAGACTTAACTACCTACTTGAGAGAAGAAAGTCTTGCCAATTTTACTTTTAAGATTGGAAAGACATTGAATTTCTGTCCGCTTATGTGTGTGGACGGAGAGGGTAAGTTGGTAGTTATTGAAAAAGTAAAGACCAAGAAAAAGACCATGGAGGCTATAGTTTCAAGAATGGAAACACAGGCCGTAGATGGAAAGCGATATACCGGAAAATGTTTTATCAGCCATGCAGATTCAGAAAAAGAAGCAAACAAGTTGGCAAGTATGCTTGAGGCTCGTTTCCCGAATTTAAAGGGAAATGTAGAAGTAAAAGATATAGGCCATGTGAACGGTGCACACACAGGTCCCGGAACAGTTGCAGTATTTTTTGTCGGTGACAAAAGATAATTAATTAGAATTTTGATGATTTTAAAAGAATGAAAAAGATGCTTATGCCGCTATTGAAAGATTTCTTCTTAGTATGTCGGTATAAGCATTTTTTGTTTATATTAACACTATTGTTCCATTTGCATTTAAGATATATAATTAGATAAGAAATATTATTGAAAGGATATATCATGGAGGCATTTGCGCTTATAAGGAGAAACGAAGCAAAAATTATAGATTTGCCAAGTCCGAAACTTTCAGATCCATATAATGCTATATTGACACCGGCAGCGATATCGGTTTGCACATCTGATGTAAATACCGTATACGGATCCGGATCAAAGAAACCGGATAATCTTATTTTGGGACATGAAGCAGTTGCAAGGATTGTAAAAGTCGGTGAAAAAGTCAAAGACTTTAAAGAAGGGGATGTGGTTGTTGTTCCGTCTATGACACCGAATTTTCATGACAAAGATATACAGGACGGAAATTTTTTACATGCAGGAGCAAACTTCAGTGCAAATACTTTGGGAAGAAGTACGCCGGGAGTTTTTGCAAGAGAATTTGAAGTGGCTGATGCGGATTTAAACTTGGCTATTTTGCCTGAGGGTGTAAGTCTTGGAAACGGACTTATGTGTACAGATATGGCCACTACAGGCTTTACAGGTGCGGAAACGGTGAATTTCGGAGATACAGTTGTTGTGCTTGGAATCGGTGGTGTAGGGCTTATGGCAATATGCGGTGCCGCTCTTAGAGGTGCCGGAAAAATCATTGCGGTCGGAAGCAGAGGCGTAAGTATTCCACTGGCATATGAATATGGTGCAAGCGAGGTTATTTCATATAAGGATAACAATGTTACGGAATATGTTCTTAAAGCAACAAAAGGCAAGGGCGCAGATGTGGTAATAATTGCAGGTGGCAATGATAAGTCTTTTTCAGATGCCATAGATATGGTAAGATATGGTGTCGGGAAGGTTGTAAATTTGAAACTTTTTACAGGTGACGGAAGTATGGAGATACCGAAGTTTTCTTCAGGTAGAGGTATGTCAGGAAAAACCGTATATATGGAGCTTGGAAAAGGCGGTAGAGTCAGAATGGAAAGACTGCTTTCAATGGTAAAGCATAAAAGATTTACACCTGAAAAACTGATTACACATACATTTGAAGGCTTTGAAAATGTAGAACAGGCTCTTGAACTTATGAGGGACAAGGGCAATACTGTTATAAAAACAATGATACTTACGGGATGGTAGAATGAAAAAAATAAGTATAGTTGTACCATGTTTTAATGAAGAGGAAAATGTGGTACCTATGGCGGATGCCATAAGAGAAGAGTTTAAGAAAAATCTTTCATCATATGAGTATGAAATTATTTTTATTGATAATGATTCAAAAGATAATACAAGAGAGTTGATAAGAGAACTTTGCAAATCGGATAAGGGTATTAAAGGTATATTTAATGCGAAAAATTTCGGACAGTTTAATTCACCTTATTACGGAATGCTGCAAAGTACCGGAGATGCCACAGTGCTGATGGCTGCAGATTTTCAAGATCCGGTGGAGATGATACCGAAATATGTAAAAGCATGGGAAGAGGGCTATAAAATAGCTATCGGAATCAAGAAGTCCAGTCAGGAAAATAAGATAATGTTTCATCTTAGAAGTCTGTATTACAAAACTATAAAGAAACTTTCAGAAGTTGAGCAGATAGAACATTTTACAGGTTTCGGACTGTATGACAAGGCGTTTATAAATGTTATGAGAAATCTTGACGATCCGGTCCCTTTCCTGAGAGGAATAGTTGCGGAACTTGGATTCAGAAGAAAAGAGATTCCATATGAGCAACCGCAAAGAAGAGCCGGAATTACAAGCAATAATTTATACAGATTGTACGATGCGGCAATGCTTTCGGTTACGGCATATACCAAGGTAGGGTTGCGACTTGCCACATTTGCGGGAGTCATACTTTCAGGTATATCAATGATTATTGCCATTATATATCTTATATTAAAGCTGCTTTATTGGGACAGATTTCCGGCAGGTATGGCCCCGATACTTATAGGTATGCTTTTCCTCGGTTCAATACAGATATTCTTTATAGGACTTATAGGTGAGTACATACTTACAATAAATCAAAGAGTGATGAAGAGACCCTTGGTTGTTGAAGAGGAAAGACTCAATTTTGATGAATAAAGGCTGCACTAAAGCACAGAATATTATAAAAAGGATAATACTTTATGAAATATAAGGTGGACTATGTTCGCATACGCGAGAATTATATCACATTAAACGGTTGGGTAGTGGGTAAGAAACCAGGTTCACAGCCTTCTTTTCATGTATATAACAGTAAAATGGAAAGTGTTGACTTCAAATATGTAAAGACCAGAAGAGATGATGTATGTCAGGTATATTTCGGTAAAATATATGATGAAGATTACGGTTTTGATATTAAGTTTGATTATAAAAGGGGTGAAGACTATTATCTTGAGATAAAAGTTGACAATCAAAAGAAGAAAATCAAATATAATGAGGAGCTTATATATAAGCGTTCAAGTGTAGCCTATAAAAGGATGGAAAAACTTAAAGACCTTTGCAATATGGAAACTGTAAGGGTTGCTTTTAACTTCATGAAAAAGAACGGACTGAGAGCTCTTATCAGAAAGTCAAAGAGTAAAATACAGGGCATGGACAATGATTACGAATATACAGAATGGTATGAAAAGACCAAGCCTACAAAGGAAGAGTTGGCAGCACAAAGAGAAGTTAAATTTGACTACTCACCTTTATTTTCAATAGTAATACCTCTTTATGCGACTCCTGACAATTTCCTCAGAGAGTTGCTTGACTCAATTCTTGCACAGACTTATTCAAAATTTGAGATTTGCCTTGCGGACGGAAGTGAAAACGGCAAGGACAAGGAAGATTTTATAAAAAAATATATTGAAGAAAAAAACACAGGAAGCAAGATAAAATATAATAAACTTGGCAAAAACTTGGGTATTGCCGGAAATACAAATGAAGCACTTAAGATGGCAAGCGGTGATTATATAGTACTTGCAGATCATGATGATGTTATTACCGAAAATGCATTGTATGAATGTGCAAAGGCAATAAATGAAGAAAACTGTGACTGCTTATATTCCGATGAAGATAAGCTGGATATGGACGGAGGTTCATTATTCGATCCTCATTTTAAGCCTGATTTTAATATCGACTTACTTGAAAGTGTGAATTATATCTGTCATCTCTTTGTAGTAAAGAAGGAGCTTGTGGATGTGGCAGGAATGTTTGATGCGGCATTTGACGGAGCACAGGACTATGACTTTATATTCAGAGTGACTGAGAATGCAAAAAAGATTGTACATATACCGAAGGTTTTATACCATTGGAGATGCCATATGAATTCAACAGCTTCAAATCCGCAAAGTAAATTATACGCATTTGAAGCGGGAGCAAGAGCAATAAAGGCACATATTGAAAGAGTGGGGATTTCATTACCTTTAGAAAAGATAGAAAAGGGTGTTGATTACGGTATTTACCATAAATACTTTATTATGGAAGATAAACCTTTGCTTTCAATTATCATTCCTAACAAGGACCACAGAGAGGATCTTGATTTGGCGATTCGCTCTATAATGACAAAGAGCAGTTATAAGAATATTGAGTTCATTGTCGTGGAAAATAATTCTACCGATAAAAAGACTTTTGAGTACTATGATAAGATTCAAAAAGAATTTGACAATGTAAAGGTTGTGCGTTGGGAGAGAGAATTTAACTATTCTCTTATCAATAACTTCGGTGTAAACTTTGCAAACGGTGAATATCTTTTCTTTTTAAACAATGATATAGAACTTATAAATCCGACTTCAATAGAAGAGATGATGTGGTATGCGGTAAGAAAGGATGTCGGTATAGTGGGTGCAAGACTTCTCTACAATGATGATACAATACAGCATGCAGGTGTTGTGGTCGGATTTGGAGGAGTGGCGGGGCATACCTTTATAGGACTTTCAGAGGTTGAAAACAGCTATTTCCACAGAGCACTTACATTACAGGATTATTCCGCCGTAACGGCTGCAGCACTTATTACGAAGAAATCGGTATTTGAAGAAGTTGGCGGATTCAGTGAAGAATTGGCGGTTGCATTTAATGATATCGATTTTTGTATGAAGGTAAGGGATAAAAACTATCTTGTAGTCTATAATCCTTATGCACTTTTCTATCATTATGAGTCAAAGTCAAGAGGACTTGAGGACAGCCCTGAAAAAATCGAGAGATTTAACAAAGAGACTGCTATATTTATGAAAAGATGGCCCAAAATACTGGAAAAGGGAGATCCGTATTATAATCCTAATCTTACATTACGTAAGTCAAACTTTGCACTTAGAGATTTGTTGAATGAAAAAATAGGTGAACCGTTTATTGACGAGAAGATAAAAAAATACCTTTAGGTATCCGGGAGAAAGATGAGTAAAGTAACAATAATAATACCGAACTATAACGGTATAAAGTTTATGAAGGATTGCATTGAATCGCTTAGAACTCAAACTTATAAAAATTTTGAGATTTTGGTGGTAGACAACGGTTCAAAGGATGATTCGGTAGATTATTTAAGAGATCTTGAAAGTTATGAAAGCAATCTGAATATAAAAGTGATTTATCTGGATGAAAACCTTGGGTTTGCAGGTGGAGTAAATGTAGGACTTGCAGCCTGTGACAGTAAATATGTTATTTTGTTGAATAATGATACCGAAGTATTTCCGGACTATGTGGAAATGCTTGTTAATGCAATAGAAAAGTCTGAAAAGATATTTGCAATAAATCCACTGATGATAAATGCTCATGACAAGGAACTTGTGGATGATGCCGGAGACGGATATTCTCTTCTCGGCTGGGGGTATCAGATAGGTGTCGGAGAAAAGGTAGCGGATTTTACAAAAAGAAGAGCTGTATTTTCGGCATGTGCCGGTGCAAGTATATACAGAAAGAGCATCTTGGATGAGATAGGTTATTTTGATGAAATGCATTTTGCATATTTGGAGGATATGGACTTAAGTTTCAGAGCAAGACTTAGAGGATATATTATCGGTTTTGAGCCAATGGCCAAGGTATATCATCTCGGAAGTGCAACCTCAGGATCAAAATACAATTCCTTTAAGGTAAGACTTGCAGCAAGAAATAATATTTATTTGATTTATAAAAATATGACAAACCTGCAGATTGCATTTAACTTTTTCCCACTTTTACTGGGAACTTTAATTAAAACGGCATTTTTCTTTAAAAAAGGATTTCTGACAGATTATATAAGCGGACTTAAAGAAGGCTTTAAAAATCTTGGAGAATGTGAAAGAGTTGATTTTTCGGAAATCAGAAAAACGGATATATTGGCGCTTGAGGGCGAGATAATAGCCGGAACATTTGAATATGTGTATAGATTTATAAAAAGACATAGCAGTTGAGAACTGTTACTAAAGATTAAGTAAAATGTAATAAATGATTTTGCGTTTGGTTGTAAAATTGATATATGATTTTACGAATAATGAAAAGAAGTCTATCGCATAAGATTGCGATATGGAGCAATATATGATTAAAGAAAACCAGAAGAGATTAAACAGGCTGCATATACTCTTAGATGCTCTGGTTATATTTTTAAGTTATTTAATAGCTTATCTTATAATGTATTATAATGATGATGCCTTGCTTGCATTGTCGGCACAGGAGTATTTCAGTGCTCTGATAATAATTATACCCGGTTTTTTGATACTCTATGAATTCTTTGAACTGTATACACCTAAGAGAGTTTCGGGAAGAAGAAGCGAGATAGCAAATATATTCAAAGCCAATTCTATAGGATGGTTGATATTTACATTGACACTCTATTTGGGTGGTAAAAATATGAATATGCATCACTTCTCAAGAAGATTGGTAATTATCTTCTATATTCTGGCAAATGTACTTATGATAGTTGAGAGAACTTCAATACGAATTTTCTTAATGAACATAAGACAGAAGGGGTATAATCAGAAGCATATTTTATTAATCGGGTATTCAAGGGCTGCTGAAGGATATATAGACAGAGTAAAACAAAATCCTGAGTGGGGATATAATATCAGGGGTATCTTGGATGATAATAAAGAACGAGGATTCAGCTATAACGGTGTAAAGGTGATAGGAACCGTAGCGAATCTTCATATGATATTAGAGATGAATGTACTTGATGAAATAGCGATAACTCTCAGTATAAAAGAATATGAACATCTGGAAGCCATAGTAAATGACTGTGAGAAATCCGGCGTTCATACAAAGTTTATACCTGATTACAATAATTTTATTCCTACTATTCCATACATAGAGGACTTACAGGGATTGCCGGTTATAAATATCAGGCATGTGCCGCTTACAGAATTGCACAATGCATATATAAAAAGAATTGTTGACATATTCGGGGCATTATTTGGTATAATACTGTTCTCACCATGGATGTTAATTACCGCAATACTGGTAAAGCTGACAGACGGTGGCCCCATAATATATGCTCAAGAAAGAGTCGGTTTACACAATAAACCTTTTAAAATGTATAAATTCCGCTCAATGGCTGTACAAAAGCCGTCAGAGGAAAAGTCAAAATGGACTACTCCAAATGACCCGAGAGTCACCAAAATAGGTAGATTTATAAGGAAAACAAGTATTGATGAAATGCCTCAGTTTTTCAATATCTTAAAGGGTGATATGTCACTTGTGGGTCCGAGACCTGAGAGACCTTTTTATGTGGAAAAGTTCAGAGAAGAAATACCGCATTATATGATAAAACATCAAGTCAGACCGGGACTTACCGGTTGGGCACAGGTTAACGGGTTTAGAGGAGATACTTCAATACAAAAGAGGATAGACCATGACTTATATTATATTGAAAACTGGACTTTAGGTTTTGATTTCAAGATAATGTTTTTGACGATATTTAAGGGATTTATCAACAAGAATGCTTATTAGCAGGAGGATTATAATGAGCGAAGAAAAAAAGAAGTCCAGAAAAAAGAAAAAATCAAAAATTGCTTTTTTCATTACTATGCTTATAGCGGAGATGCTTGTTCTGGGCGTTATATTTGCATATGCCTATGCGCTGAAACAATATTCTAAAATCCAACGACCGGAGTATGATGTGGAAGAGGTGGCAAATACCGGCTTGTCGGAAAAAAAGCTTCAGGAAATGAGAGGATATAGAAATATTGCATTATTCGGTGTAGACTCCAGAGACAACAGTGTCGGAAAAGGAAACAGATCCGATGTCATAATTATATGTTCAATAGATCAGGCTACAGGAGATATTAAGCTTGTATCTGTATACAGAGATACATACCTTGATGTAGGTAAGAATTCATTCCAGAAGGCTACACATGCATATAGCTATGGCGGACCGGCAAGAGCTGTTAAGATGTTAAATGACAGTTTGGATCTTAATATTACAGACTATGTTACATTCAACTGGAAGGCGGTTGCAACAGCAATAAATATTTTGGGCGGTGTAGATATAGAAATCACAAAGCCGGAGTTTAAATATATAAACTCTTATATTACAGAAACTGTAAAGGGAACAGGTATAGGATCCGTACAGTTAAAGGCTCCGGGCATGCAGCATTTGGACGGTGTTCAGGCTGTTGCATATGCAAGACTTAGATATATGGACACAGATTACCAGAGAACGGAAAGACAGAGAAAAGTTATTGAACTTGCTTTTGAGAAGGCAAAGAAGGCCGATCTTAAGACTTTGAATGATCTTCTTGGAAATATGCTTTCCATGGTAGCGACAAATCTTACATGGCAGGACGGTCTTGATGTAATAAATGATTTCGGAAAATATAATTTAAAAGATACTGCAGGTTTTCCGTTTGAATTGGATGATATGACTCTGGGTACAAAGGGATTTATAGTAGTTCCCGTAAACCTTGAGAGTAATGTATTGGAACTTCACAAATATCTCTTCGGTGATGAAAATTATGAGGTTTCCGCAAAAGTAAAAGCCTACAGTGACAGAATTTCATCAGATACCGGAGTTTATAAAGACGGTGACAGTATAAAGCGAGTAAAAACCAGCGGTGGATATAAGTCGAATAAAAACACTGATAAAGATGATAAAGAAACCAAGAGTAAGAAGAAATCGACTACCGAAGCCGAGACTAAAAAGAGTGTAGATATCTACATAGATAATAACGGAAGATATTATCAGCTTGATAAAGACGGTGAAACCGTTTGGATAGATAAAGATGAAGAAAATGATTATTACACAGACGGTGACGGAAATAAGTACTATATAAAGCCTACCGAGAAGGGAAGTGCGGCTGAAAGGGATAAGACCACAAGCAGCTCAAAAACAGGAGTAAATGTAGGCCCGGGAGAGACCACACAGGCCTCAAAGGGTTCAAATGTGGAGATTATAACTTCGTCAACCGAGGCTCAGAATAAGAAAAATACTACAGCTGAAACTCAGACAAAGAAGGTAAACGGACCGGGAGAGACTACTGCCGCAAGCGGTGAGGCTCAGCCGAGGAAATCAAACGGACCGGGTGAAACAACTCAGGCTCAGACAAAGTCGGGAAAGAGTCCTAAAGAATCTACAGTGGAACCTTTGACGACTACAGCAAAAGAAGAAACTGTGGCACCTGCTCCTAATGTAGTGGGACCGGGAAGTACTGTTTCACAGACTGTAGAAGCAAAACCTGAATAAAAAACACAAATTAAACTTATTTCGTACACAAATAAGACACAAAGCATTGGTAGACTATAAACCATAAAGGAAAGCTACCGATGCTTTTTTAATATATGAAAGGAGCGCACGTAATCGTACGAATAAGAATATGGGATTTGATAGAGATGAATTTGATAATGAGATAAACAATACACAGGAGCTTACAACAAACACAGAAAACACAACAGAGATTTCAAACACAAATACTGCAGATGAAATCGGTATTGATACTCAGTCCGAGCAAAAGGATATAGACAGTATTATAAAAAGACATACGGACAGTCTTGCAAAAGCTGCAGAGAATATAGCTAAAAATGAGGCGGAGTCCGGCAGCAGCGTTAATACGGTAAGTTTAGATAAAACAAATACAGATGAGGAGGTAAACAATAATGCAAACATTGAAGGAAACAGTAGAGAAACTTATAGAACAACTCAGTCAGAAGATGTACGAGCAAGGGCTCTTACCGCACAGCCTCAAAAAGTCCAAAGTAAGGGTAAGGAGCGAAAGAAATCAAAAGTAGGTAAGGCCGTAGGTCTTGTAGCAAGTGCGGCTGTATTCGGACTTGTTGCCGGTGGAGTAATGGTAGGTGTAAATACTGTTGCCAACAGCTATATTTCAAGCAATGTGGAAACTAAAGACAATATTGTTATAGGAAATCAAACCGATATCAAGAGTGACAGTGAAAGCACTGCGGCACCTGCAACAAATCTTTCAAATATGGATGTGTCTACAATTGTAGACAAGGCTATGCCTTCAGTAGTAGCTATCTATGGTAAAGCTGAGATTACTCAGAACAGCTTCTTCGGAACACAAAGCTACGAGGCACAGTCAAGCGGTTCAGGTATTATAGTCGGAAAAACAGATACTGAACTTTTGGTGGTCACAAACAATCATGTTATTGCAGATACCGACAGTCTGGAAGTTGAATTTAATGACGGAACAAAGGCTGCAGCTTCCGTAAAGGGCGGAGACAGTGACAATGATGTTGCCGTTGTGGCAATTAAGCTTTCAGATCTTTCGGAAGATACATTGTCAAAGATAAGCATTGCAAATATAGGCGATTCAAATGATATTAAGGTCGGACAGGGAGTGGTTGCCATAGGTAATGCACTTGGATATGGCCAGTCTGTAACTGTAGGTTATATTTCGGCATTAAACAGAGAAGTAAAGACTGAGGGAGGCACATCAAGAAATCTTCTTCAGACAGATGCCGCTATAAATCCGGGAAATTCAGGCGGCGCACTCCTTAATATGAAGGGTGAAGTCATCGGTATAAATTCAGCAAAGTATTCAGATACCGATGTTGAAGGAATGGGCTATGCCATACCTATTTCTGCAGTAAAGGATCTTATAGCTGAACTTTCAAGCAAAGAAACCAGAACGGTTGTTGCGGCAGAGAATCAGGGATATCTTGGAATACAGGGTAAGGATATAGATGAGGAAATGGCTAAGGCATATGATATGCCACAGGGTATTTATGTTTACAAGGTTGTAGAAGGTGGAGCGGCAGCATCTTCAGACTTGAAGGCCAAGGATATCATAACAAAGTTTGACGGACAAAGTGTAAGATCAATGGAAAGTCTCAAAAATATGCTTACATATTATGAGAGTGGAAAAACAGTGGATTTGACAGTTCAAAGGCTGGATGAAAGCGGCAATTATGTAGAAAAGACTGTAACAATAACTCTTGGAAAGAGAGAGGCTGTAGAGCAGTAATATATTTATACGCAACAGGCATAAATGCCTGTTGCTTTTTTTATCCGATATAATGTATACTAAATTGCTATATAGGAAATGGAGTAGTAATAATGAGACTTAGACATATAAAGGGCTGTGAGGACTTTATAACCGAAGCAAAGGAATGTATCAGAGAAGATAAAGCAATAGAATTGAAGGGAAGTATACAGGATATCTTTGAGGAGAAAAGATCTTTGCAGATTGAGATAGGAATGGGCAAGGGACAGTTTATCAGAAATATGGCGATAACACATCCGGATATAAACTTTATCGGTATAGAAAAGTATGAAAGTGTACTGATGAAAGCAATACAAAGAAAAAGAAACCTTGAAAAAGAGAAGAGTATAGACAATCTAAGGTTTCTATGTGCAGATGCAAAGAAGCTCTCGGAGATATTTGAGGCAGGAGAGGTGGATAAAATATTTCTTAATTTTTCCGATCCATGGCCGAAGGACAGACATGCAAACAGAAGACTTACATCACCGGATTTTTTAAATGTGTACGATATTATATTGAAAAAGGACGGAGTAATAGAATTTAAGACCGATAATATCGGGCTGTTTGAATATTCTTTGGAGGTGGTAAAGGATTCAAAGTGGAAACTTGATTTTTGCAGCTTTGACTTTCATTCTGAAAAGGAATCTGAAGGAAATATAATGACGGAATATGAGGAGAAATTCTCAAGTCAGGGAAATAAGATTTGTAAAATGATTATAAGCAGATAAAAATCACCTGCCGAAATAGGCAGGTGAAATAAAAAACTCCAATGATGACGGTCATTGGAGTTTGTTTTATGCATTGATACTATCAACAGCCTTTGAAAGTCTTGCAACCTTACGAGATGCATTGTTCTTGTGATATACACCCTTTGATGCTGCCTTTGTAATCTCAACGATAGCATTCTTAAGGTTCTCCTGTGCAAGCTTCTTGTCATTTGCTGCAACAGCACTGTCAACTTTCTTAATAGCAGTCTTTACTTTTGATCTGATAGACTTATTTCTCTCAGTTCTAACTAAAGCAACTTGAATTCTCTTCTTTGCTGATTTGATATTAGCCACAATTACCTCCAATAAATAAATAACTTTTTTTGTTGAATTAAATTTAATTTTAAAAGTTTATATTGAAGCCTGGACACGGACAGTTCAATCTAAACGCGAATATAATTTTAGGATATTCTAAGTGGAATGTCAAGGTTTAAGAGAAAGTTTTGTTGAATAGT
>NZ_AZXX01000079.1:0-12748 GCF_000512995.1 Lachnoanaerobaculum sp. MSX33
TTCCAAACACTATAAGAAAACATTTCATTGTGAAACCATACTGCCGGTGCTTAAGTTTTCCATTCTTTAGGGAGATAAACTTGAATTATAGTATTGTAGTACAATCTTTATTAAAAACATTTTTACAATATACTTTTTAATGTAGTTATAGACTGTCGCCGTTCTTATACCGCATAGGATTAATCTTCTTCATATATTATCCTTCCCAAGACTGATGAAAAAACAGTTAAAACTAAAAATATATTTTCTAATAGTTTTTCCAAACTATAGAATACAATTATATACTTTGAATCTTTGTATTGTCCATTATTTCACAATTATTTACATCTTCTATACAAAGGACTTTCTATTCCGTTCTTAAATATTTATAATACAATTATATACATGAATGTTTTTTATATCAATCTAATTCCATTTTTTTAAATTTGTTTATAAGCCTGAAAGAATATTCAGTCACACACATAATAATATGACCAATGCCGTAATCAATAAAACTAAATTCCTGCATCCTCCGTAAAAGGACTATGTTTTTGCAGATTTATCAAGCAGCCTGCTCTCCTCACTTGAAAATTCTCTGTCTGTAATAACTGCGGTGTAGTCGGAAAGCTCATTTATAATATGAAGTCCGTCTCTGTCAAACTTTGAATTGTCCACAGCCAGTATCGAAACCTTACACTGCTCTATCACAATTTTTTTTAAAAAAGCTTTTTCAATGGTGGGCGTCATTACCTGAAGCTTGTCATTAATACTTGCGGCTCCGAAAAAACCTATATCAAAAGAGAATTTTTTAATCATATCCATAGCATAGTAGCCGTATACGCTTTTTGTACTCTTTTGCACCGTGCCCCCGCATATTATGAGGTCACAGTCGGAATTTACAAGCAGGTAAGCTATTTCTATGTCATTTGTAACTATGGTAAGATTGTTTATATTCATTATATTTTTGGCAATCTCAAATGTTGTTGTGCCTGCGTCAAGGAATACCGCCATTCCGTCATGTACATACTTAGCCGCATTTGCGGCGATTTTTATCTTGCTTTCATGGTTTTTTATCCTTTTAGCTTCGTATGTGACTTCGGTTTTTCTCACCGCTCCGCCGTAGCATCTCTCAATAAGTCCGGACTCATCAAGCTTTTTCAAATCTCGGCGGATAGTCATTGTGCTTACCCCCAATGTTTTAGCAAGATATTCCACCTCTGCCACACCGCTTTCTCTGATAATATTTATAATTTCCAGCTGCCTTTCGCCACTTAGCATATATCCTTCCTCAATCCGGCAGGGGAGGTGAAACCAACCCTACTCGTCTGCGCTGGGGGCGTGCGCCTTTTGTCGCTAATGTCCTTTCGCCCCCGTGTGCATAAAAAACTCCACAGCATAGCAGTATCAAAAGCTCATACGGGCAGTGATTGCATATGCGTGGAGTTACCGCAAATTATTTTGTTGTTCACCATAACTGCCTGCTTATAGGGGCGAAAGCCACCGCTCCCGCCTGTATTGTAGTAACAGTATATCACAGGCTTTAATGGAAGAAAATACTTAATATCATTATTTCCGCAAAACCGACAGCCCAAGCTATCGTGGAGGTTATAGAGTAAGTCCTTATCTGATCTTTTGTGTCGCTGACACCCAAAGTCCTGTTGACCACCCAAAAATACGAATCATTAAAATAGCTGAAAAAAAGCGAGCCTACACAGCAGGCCAATGCCGCCATATACGGGTTTCCTCCCGACTCGGCAACTATGGCTGCCGTAATACTGGCCGCGGTAGTCATTGCCACGGTTCCCGAGCCTTGAATAAATCTTATCAAAGTAGCTATGACAAACGGAAGAATTACAATAGGAAGTCCTGAGCCTGCAAGGCCTTGCGCAATGTAGCTTCCGAGTCCGCTGTCCTTTATTATCTGTCCAAGTGCACCTCCGCCTCCGGTTACCAGCATAATAATACCTGCCGAAGCCATACCTTTTTCCATTTCCTTAAGTATCTGTTCTCTGGTAAGGCTCCTTCCCAATGTAAGTATTGCCAGCACAAGTCCTATACCGACGGCACATATAGGCGAACCTATAAATTGGAATATCTGCATATAACCCTCTTTCAGCTTCATAGCAGATGTAACGGTCGCGATCAGTATCAATACTATCGGAACAAGTATAGGGAAAAACGATTCCGCGGTGCCGGGGATATTTTCAGCTTCAAGCTTAGCCTCTTGTGAGTAATCAGGCTTTTGATAAGGCATTCTCTTGTATCCGCTCTCTTCAGTTTCGTCAGGCAGCTGATAAATTTTTTTCCGATATATCTCGCATATGCCGTACAGACGAGCGTCATGGGAATTGCGAGGACAAAGCCTATAAGAATGAATTTGCCCACATCTATTCCGTAAATACCCGCAACCCCGAGAGGCCCCGGTGTAGGCGGCACTAAGGAATGTGTTATAACCAGACCTGCCGCCAGTGCAGCTCCCAAGGAAATAACCGACTTTTTGGTAGCCCTTGATATAGCCTTGGCGATTGGCGCCAGAATAATAAATCCCGAATCACAGAATATAGGAATGGACACCATAAAGCCTGTTACAGCCAATGCCTCCTCTTCCCTGTTCTTACCGAACACCTTAAGGAAAGTAAGAGCCATTCTCTTAGCCGCTCCCGTCACTTCAAAAATCTGCCCCATAATAACACCGAAGCCTATAATTATACCTATAGAGCCCAGCGTATTACCGAAGCCTGTAGCAACGGAATTGATAATACCAAATGTTGCCCCGCTCTCCAGCTTCGTATTTTCCAAAGGCATGCCTCCTATGACACCGATAACGATTGCCGAGAGAATCAGAGCTATGAATGCATGTATCTTTGTTTTCAGTACAAGCACAATAAGAAGTATAATGCCTATAATAAGACCTATCAGCATTCTCTCACCGCTTAAACCACCAACCATAAAAACCTCCTTCTAATTATTGGAAACGAATTTATTCATTTCCTGATTTATGCACACGGGGGCGTAAGGACATCAGCGCCAAAAGGCGCCCGATCACCCGCAGCCGTCCTTTTACACAAAGGAAAGCCAATATTGCTTTCCTATATTTTCTTGAAATTCGGGGCATATTTTGCAGCCAATCTTATAGCCTCCACCATACTTACCGCATCCGCAATGCCTTTTCCTGCTATATCAAAAGCGGTGCCGTGGTCTACTGAGGTTCTAAGTATCGGCATACCGTTAGTAATAGCTATCGTTTTATTAAAATCAAGTGTTTTTGTTGCAATATGTCCCTGGTCATGATAAAGCGACAGCACACTGTTATATCTTCCCTGAGCAGCCTGATGAAATACCGAGTCTGCACCTATAGGACCCGTAACCGGATAACCTTTAGCCTGCATTTCTTCTACGGCAGGTGTTATTTCTTTCATTTCCTCATCGCCGAAAAGCCCGTGTTCACCACAGTGAGGATTCAGTCCCGCCACAGCCATTTGCCTGTCATTTACTCCAAGGCGCTTTAGTGCCTCCAAACAGCGGACTATATAATCCTCTATTCTTTCCTTCTTTATCATATCCAGCATTTTTCTGAGTGAAACATGTCTGGTAAGAAAGAAAACCCTTAATCCGTTTGTTTCAAACATTGTCAGAGGATCTTTTGTATTTGTCAGAGCGGCAAATATTTCCGTGTGACCGATGAAAGGAACATTTCCAGCATGCAAAGACTCCTTGTTTATAGGGGTCGTAGCTACGGCGTCGGTCTCACCTGTGTTTGTAAGCTCTATAGCCCTTGCAATATATTCAAATGCAGCCTTGCCGCACATTCCGCTTACTTTTCCGAATTCAAACCCGCTCATATCAACATTATTCAAATCTATGAGATTAAGAACCCCGAATTCATACTTTCCTTCAGCAGGCTTGGAAACGGTATTTATTTTCAACGGTACCTTTGTAATCTGTATAGCCTGCTCCATTATTTTTTTATCCCCGATAACTATGCAGTCGGCATAATCAAACACCGCCTCATCCGCCAGTGCCTTGGCTGTAATCTCCGGTCCGATACCGGCAGGGTCTCCCATAGTAACTGCAATCAGTGCCTTTTTCATCTTTCCTCCTTTATTACATATATAGTTTTTCTTTCAGGTAGGTAATACAGCGGTTTGCCGCATCATCATCTCCTACCATTCCGCCTTTGGTGATTATCTTGATATCCGGAAAATCTCCCGACATCATCTCGGCATAAGCGGCAAGAGGCAGAACCTCATCTAACAGCCTTAGTCCAGTTGTATTAAATTTTTTGCACAGCGCCTGGGTGATATCGCCTCCGCTGCTGTATATACCCTTAAACGCGGGATTTTGCGACAATACATTATAACCTATCTGTGCGAATGCATCATTTATTCTTTCCGTCATTTTATCTGTATTATCATATCTGTCGGTATATTTACTGAAGTCAATTCTGTTTTCGGAATATATACCGTCTCCCACAGCAGTCAATATCTCATACTTTGAGGACTTTTCAAGCAGCTCATCACTTACTCTCTTTATTTCGGCATCTCGTATACCGTCGTTTTCCAGCATCAGTGATGATTTTATAAAAACATTGTATGCTGTTCTCTGATTCAGCCACAGCTCTTCCATCTGTGCCTTTGTAACCGGATTTACAGAACCTATAAGCGCAAGAATTTTGTGCTTTGTATCCTTTTTTACCGGCGTAATAAGCTTTCTTGCAATAGTAGCGGTAAAGACCCCTGGATCTACCGCCGCAAATTTCAGTCCTGAGGTTATGAGAGCATCGGCAATCAAATCCAAATCTCCCTGAGTAACACAGTCAAATACAAGTATACGATTTCCCTCATTAACAAGTTTTTTCATATGCTCCGCCAGTACATGCTTTCCGCTCATCATATCGCCAAGCTTTATCGAGCCAACCTTAAATTTGCTTTGCTGTCTGAAAATATCGGCTACATTGGAAGTTTTTACCGGACACTTGGGGTCAAGGGCAACAGATGTCTTATGCAGCGGCAAGCCGTTTACCATGAGATATCCGCCCACAACCGTTCTGCCTGACTCCGGAAAACAGGGGGCGCTTATGGCTATGACATCATCTCCAAGCACATTAAGTATTGCATCGGTTTCGGCTCCGATATTTCCCCTCATAGTAGAATCAATTCTCTTTGCCCATACTTTAACTTCACTGTTAAAAAGAAGCTTTGCCGCATTATACACTCTGTTATATGCAAGCTCCTTATCAATGCCCCTGCTGTCTGTCGGGTACATCAGACAGTCGCAGCTGTCCGAGAGCGAAAGCTCCAGCCGTTCGGCATTCATCATTGTATAGGTATTGTAGTCCATTTTTTTCAACAATACGCCTGTAGCATTCGCACTGGTCAGGTCGTCCGCTATAACAATACACTTTGCCATTTCACCTCCAAAAATGTTTGCTTATGAAAGTATTTCTGTTTGACTTTGTTTTTATTTGCGAAAATTATGTTTGACTTTGTTTTTATTATATATTATTACGGTGGAATGTCAAGAATAAGATACTATTACCGAATTTTTCGGCAAATCGGAGTTGTCCGGGTCTTTGACAGTTTGTTTGCCTAAATAGGCATAAAAAAGTCCTGTAACCCGCATATAGCCTACACTTCTCACTTGAAATTTTTGTCAAAATATTCGTTTTAATATATAGTATTTTCCAGTATAATAAGGTGTGGAGTTATCTATGAAAGTTACTACATCAAAATCAAAAAATGCAGAGTCCTTCTACATTTCCAAAAGCTTTATAAATGACAAAGGGGTTAGCACCTCTGTAAATGTACGCAAACTTGACACTCTTACTGATTTATTAAAAGAGCATGAACCCACTAGAGATGATGTTATGAAATGGGCTCGTGCTGAGGCAAAACTTGAAACACAGAAGTACAAAAAAGATAAAATAGTAAATATTTCTTTTAACTCAAGCAAAAGACTACAGCCACAGCAACAGGTCTTCTATCGTGTAGGTTACCTGTTTTTGCAGTACTTTTATTATAAACTTGGCTTACATAAAGTTTGCAGAAAGATAAGGGATAAGTATAGCTTCAAGTTTGATATCAACTCGATATTATCCGATTTGATTTACTCAAGAATACTCGAACCTTCCGGTAAACGCTCAAGTTACCCTTGTTCTATGGGATTTTTAGAGCCACCATCTTACCAATTACATGATGTATATCGCTCTTTAAATGTACTCGGTAAAGAATGTGACCTTATACAATCTGAAACTTATAGAAATAGTCATTTAGCAGGTAAGCGCAATGATAAACTTCTTTTTTATGATTGTACTAACTATTATTTTGAGATTGAGGATGAAGATGGCATTAATAGATATGGCAAAAGCAAGGAACATAGACCAAACCCTATAATACAAATGAACAAACCTCTATTAAACCACTTGAAGAAAAAATTTTAAAAGAGCTTTTGTAGTTACCCAATCAATAAAAACGCTTAATGCACAGGATAGGCAATGGGCTTTAGATACTAAGGGATTTAAAAGTTTGTACGATGATAAAGTGGTAGATCCGGCTGAAATCTCAAAGGATGATGAGACTATATATTACAAAAATACTCCTTATACACCGAAAGATTTGCCTCAAAGACTTATCATCACATATTCACCAAAATATGCTAAATACCGGAAGTCTATTAGAGAAAAACAAGTTGAAAGAGCTAAGTTAATGCTTGAAAGAGGCAGTACCAAAAAAGAAAGAAGAAATCCTAATGATCCGGCCGGGTTTCTTGGTAGTATTGCGGTAACTGATGATGGTGAAACAGCAAATGTATATAACTATCTTAATACAGAAAAAATAGATGAGGAAGCCAAGTATGATGGTATGTATGCCGTCTCAACAGACCTACTTGACGATAATGTAAGTGAAATACTAAGTATAAGTGAAAAGCGTTGGCAAATAGAAGAATGCTTTAGAATTATGAAAACCGAGCTTGAAGCAAGACCGGTATTTTTACAAAGAACTGATAGAATTACGTCTCACTTCTTAACCTGCTTTTTAGCCTTGATTATTTACAGATATCTTGAAAAATTTTTAGAACACAAGTATACATGCGAAGAGATTCTAAAGACCTTAAAAGATTTTAATTTTGCATATATAAAAGAGCAAGGTTTCATACCTCTATATAAACGAACAGATCTCACAGATAAACTGCATGAGATTTGTCATTTTAATACAGATTTTTAATTTATAACAAAAAGTCAAATGAGGACAATACAAAAACAAAGTAAAGGAAAATAAAATACTATTTTTTAAGTTTCAAAACGAAATAAAAATGCCCTGAAATCCAGTAAAACACTGGGTTTCAAGGGCATTTTAACTTTTGAAACTGTCAAAGACAGGAATTTATTTAAAACCATTATAGATTGAGTAGAATGTGAAATCAAATAATTTCCTTGACCTTTCACACCACGATGTGTACCTTTAGGTACACATCGGCTATTTAGCTTTCATATAATTTTAGGTAATATCCGGCTAAAGATATATATCCAAGCTCGACTATTCGCTTCTTGTCTAATACCATATTGAGTATTAGCACAGAATGCCATATTACTTTTCGGTGTTCTACTATCTCAAATATATCCCCTTCGGATAAATAAATTCAAGTTCCACAGTTTCTTTATTTCTATTTATACTCTCTTCAATTGTTTCCAATAAAATTCTTTAATATAGTATCTCATTTATTCATCTGTTTCTTATAACCGTTGTTTCATATCTTCCAACTTAAAGTGATTTACCTTACCTATCCCTTTATATACTTTTGTAATTTCAAAATACTATTTTCATTGTTTCATCCATTACAACTATTCTTTACCTCCAGAAGTTTCTTCTTCACCTTTTCCAATGATTTTGTATGTTCTAGGAATCAAAGTCCTCTATAGTTGTAAAAAAGTATGTATCAGATACTCAGTCTTGCTGATTATAAAATAGATCTAATGGAAAACTTCATCAATGAAAACATATTTTTATTTTACTTCTCTTAACAGTCATATAAAAATTGTAAATGCTAATAAACTTCAACTACATGAATTAGTAATTTACATGGATATTATATTTCTATTTTGAAAAGTACAGAAAATCATTTTTTGATTTCATTGTGATTAATTCGGTTGATAGAGTTTCTATCGATAAACTTTACCAACTGAATTTTTTGCATCTGAGTTATAAACAGAATTCCTCTATATTCTTCATACAAGAATCAATGTGACCATTATTTATGGATAGTTTTGCAGAATACGTCTTTGAAAACGATTCATTACAAAGAGTTATCTACATAGCTAAATGACAAATGTTATTTTCCGTCAAATTAACATAAATCCAATATTTCTGCCATAATCATCTCATGAAACGAGATGTAAACATGCATCATATGTCTGGTAAGATCAAACAGCTCTTAACCTTATAAGAAACATTATGTAAGGAATACGAAAAAGAAAAAATGTACTTTCTGAAACAATCCAAATCTTTACACCGCTGTCAAGGAAATCTTTAATAGATAATAAGGAGCCTAATCGGCTTATTAGACTCCATAAGTTTAATAAATTAAGATCTATACGGCAAGCCTACCAATGTACAGTAACTGATTTTATTAAAAATTTTTATTTTCTAATTTACTTAGTTCACATTTAAATCCTGAAAATACTCCAACCGGTTCTGTTCTCCACAATTTTTTAAAATCAAAGCATTTCTTTATAAGACAGTTTTTCAGGTTTGTAACTTTATTAAAATCTGTTTTAAATTCTTCTCTTGATTTGCTTTTTAACAAGTCCTTAATATTATTTATATTGCAACTTCTAACCAGTTCTTCTTCTATATTACGTACCTGAGGAATCAGTATAACATCCTCTATCTTTTTACTTTTTACCAGACATTTTAGGCATTCTATATTAGCTTCTAAAGTTTTTGTATTATTTGTATCTGTATCAAAAACTAAAATAATAACATGGTTTTCCTTAAAATTCCTTATACGAGTATTTTTAATTGGTTTTTCAACCACATTAAGAACTTCAACTTTCCCGGCTTTAATAAAATTAAATTCTTTACTTAAAACTTCCACCAATTTCTTTTCATTTTCTCCCTCAACATAATACTGGTATATAAAGGCCATCAGTCAATATCCTCCAAGTCATACAATAATTCCAATCTTGGAGCTACTGTGAAAACATCATTTTCCAATGCATTTCTTACAGAGTCTGTAGGTTTTTTTAATTTACTTGATGCAGACTCACATTCAATAGAGACACTTCTTCCATTATTAGCTTTTTTCATAAACCAAAACGAATGCTTAGGCAAATTCATGTCTACAATATCTAAGTTGTGGGTTGTAAAAAACAGCTGTTCCCCATCTTTTAGCTTAGATATCATTACAGATAGTATGGCTCTTTCTATATCGCTATGTATATATGAAAACTTTTCATCACAATAATAGAATCCGTTTTTATGTTCTATTATTGATGTCAACAAATCGGCTATATCTATTCCGGCTTTCGTACCGCTTGAAAGGATATTATTCGGATCCAGTAATTTACCCTCTTGTATAATAAGCTTTTTATTATCCATAACTATAGCATAAGTATTGTCAATCTCCTTTACTCTTGTAACATCCACAATGGAATTATCTAATGTCATAAGTGTGTTTTTTAAGACCTTTAAATACCGAGCATTTTCCAAGTCACCGATTTTTATATTGGTGCTATAATAGTTGGAATCCAAAGGATATGTAAAATACCAGCCAAATCCAACAGCCTTTGAAAACTTCTCCAATCCCTCAAGACCATTTAATTCCTTAATTTCCTTACCTAGGTCAATCTTTTTGGCACAGCTTTCATAGCTGTCTTCTTTTTTAATTTTTAACCATTTAATAGATATTTTACATCTATCAATCGAATACTCTTCATCTCCTTTAGGAGGAATATTAACCTCCACTCTACATAAATGAGTTTCATCCGGTATGAAATCAATTAAAAAATTACTTTCCTTTTCAAAGTCAGCTATACTGTCTGTTATATTTACAAGTTCTTTCCTTCTTATAAAATTAAATATATTCTTAAACATTTTCCCCAAAGAAGTTTTTCCGCTTGCATTTGTACCCATCAATATATTTACTTTTCTATATCTGAAATTAGGAAAATCCGGAAGAAATTCATTTTCTATTGTATTGTTTAATATCTTTTTAGGATATGAAAAATTTATGTGAAAGTCATTAAATGCACATAAATTATTCAATTTCACATTCATAATTATCATAGGCTCCTCCTTTTATTACTTCTGATTAATAGAACTAATATATTAAATTATAGCATATTTATATTAATTTTCAATTATTTAATAAATATCATTTATAACCCTAGATTATTCACAGCAAAGCCATATAATTACTATATTTTAACTGTACATTGCTTTTCACCTATCAAGTGAATACAAAAGATTATCCATTTTTTATAAAATTAAGGTGCGGGTCTTCAACAGATACTTTTAGCAACCTTTTTTTCATATACCAATATATTCTTCGTACTATGGATATTCTTTATAGGAACTATTACGAGTATATCTCTTACCTATACGAACAAAGTGGAAATATTATAAAAAGAGATCAATCAGTCTGTTACTTTGACTGTGCTAATTATTATTTTGAAACAGAAACTTAAGATGTATTTGAAAGTGAACAAACGTTTGCCATTTCTCTTGAAAAGGAGATAACGCAAATGTTCAAAGGCAAATGGAAACATTACAAAATATAAAAGTATAAAATGTACAAGATATGCACTATATGTCAACATATAAAGGTTGACAGGCACTTAACGCATTAAATACCATTTACGACCTGAAATCGGACATAAAGTATTATCAACCCAAAGAATTGCATTAAAAAATAAATCAAATTTTTGTAAAATATTTTGTGCTTAAAGGAAAGGTACATACAACATTTCTAGTAATAAAAAAGGTCAAAAGCACTTATCTTACAAAGGCTTTCGGCATTTTTATTTTCTTAAGCTGTTGAATATATGATTTACATTTTATAATACTAAGTATAAAGTGGAAGTATAGGGCTGTCAGAAATAATCAAATTAAGTCCCTACAATATAAAATGGAAGTATCTGAGAAACCACATTTTTGCCTTTCCCCAAATACTTCCTTTTTTCTATATTTTTTAATCGATATGTTAAATTGACAAATATAAAATTAAGTTTAACTATTTTAAACCTCTAAAATACTCTGTCTTAATATTCTTTTTATCAATTCCATTTTCGGTAAGGAATATCTTCATAGCCCCGACATCATCCTTTTGTCCTGATAAAAGATACATAGCTGTATTTCCATATTTATCTATTGACTTCTTTAATTGTTCTTTGCTTTTAGAAATACTATCTGCATTTTCATAAGTCAAATTTGTATATGACTTTGTAAGTTCTGATATTTCCTCATCAAAGGCAGTCACTCCTTTATTTAGATGACTTAGACTAATTTCATATTTCCCAACCCTTTCTCTGATAATCGGTCTTATTGCTGCAATACCCACATCAGATGCAAAACAAACAAGCACTTCTTTGTCGTATGGAAGTGGTAATCCGGCTCCCACCCAGTTAATCTTAACCTTACTGCCTGTCGGTAAGGATGTGAAGTTTTTCTTATATGGACTGCCACTATTATGTGTTAAAATAAGTATCTCATTCTCATCGGGATTTGAGGCAATGGTCAACCAACGGCTTTTTTCTTTACCATCATATGTGGCTCCTGATACTGCATCATAAGTATTTTGTCCACTCTGTGTTAAGCTGATATTTGCATAAGAGCCGGCTTTCCATGTCATAGATTCAGGTTTTGTCATATGAATAAGATAAATATCTCCACCTAAACTTTCAACAGATTTGACCTCTAAAGTTTGACTACGCCCGAGATAGGCAATTAGCCCCCAGCTAATGAGGCTTATAGCTACAATAAAAGATATAATAATTACTAACATTTTTTTACCTCTTTTCATCTTTACTCCTTATTTATTAATGGAAAAAGTTTTTTGAATGAACAAATAATATATTCATTCACATATATTCAAAAAATAAAGAATTTAATTCTTTATTTTAAGATACCCTTAATGAAGTTGGTTGCAAGTATTTCAATGGTTCTACCGATATCATGAAAATCATTTTCTGTGATATTCATATCCATATAGTAAAATAAATTATAAACCTGTAAAATATCCTGAATTTTTTCTTGTGAATAGCCCTCTTTCTCCATGCGATCGGTAAATGTCTTCACCAAAAATTTATGAAAGTGATTGGCTGCTTTGCCTTCTTCTGAAGAATAGTAATTGTGAAGTTCTTTAGAAACGGCGGTATTATACCATTCTGCCAAGATTTTATTTGATGAAACCAAGCTTCGTGACTGCCTAAAAAGTTTACTGATAAGTTCAACCATATCCATCTTCCAGTCAATTTCATTTATCATTGCCTGACGCACACGGTTATTTTCGTCTATATAAATATCTAAAAAAATAGCTTCTTTACTTTCATAATAATTATAAAAAGAACCGACTGCCACACCGGCTTGTTTTGCAATTTCTGAAATTCCTGTCCCTTTATAGCCCTTTTTAGAGAATACATCATAGGCAGCTGTCTTTAATGCCTGTTTCTTGTCCAATGCCATAAACTTCCTCCAATTCATATTGTGAATGAATTTTATTTTTTATTCATTCACAGTATACCAACTTATAACCATCCTGTCAACCAACAAAA
>NZ_AZXX01000080.1:0-8666 GCF_000512995.1 Lachnoanaerobaculum sp. MSX33
TTTAATGTACAGCTTTTTGTTTATACTAAAGATAATAAAAACAGGAGTTGTTTAGGGAGTATATATGAGGAAAGAAAATTTAGAGACAGCTAAAAATTTAAACTTTATTTTTTGCAGTCACCCGTTGAATAAAAAGAGCGTGGATGAGGATTATATGGAAGAATATCAAGCGGCAGGCTTGAATCATTCCTGTGCATTATTTAGTTATGAAGACTTGGAAGTTGGGAAACTGTCGCTTTATGGTGAAGATATTAAAGGTTTGACAATATATAGGGGATGGATGATGTCACCAAATATGTATGAAAACTTTTATAATCTGCTGCTTGAAAGAGGAATACAGCTTATAAATACTCCAAAAGAGTATGCAAAATATCATCTTTTACCCGGATGGTACAAAGACTTTGAAAGTTCTACTCCCTTTAGTATTTGGAGTGAGTCAAAGAATATAGAAGATGCATTAAGACTTACAGACGGATTAGAGGGGGCATTCATTATCAAAGACTATGTAAAAAGTAGAAAACATGAGTGGTATGATGCCTGTTTTATAAAAGATATACGGGACAAGGAAAATACTGAGAGAGTAATCAATAATTTTATTAACAGACAAAGCAGTAATCTTGAAGGTGGAGTTGTACTTCGAAAGTTTGAAAGTCTGAAATCTATAGGAAATCATAAAGATAGCGGTATGCCTATTTCAGAAGAATACAGAATATTTGTTTTCAAGGGTGAAATATTGATTGCCGATAATTATTGGAATGACAGTGGAGAATTAAATATAACCGAAGATGAATATACCCTGATTGAATCAATAATAAGTGAGATAGAAAGCAGCTTTATAACCATTGACTTGGCAAGAAAAACTGACGGCAATCTTATAATAATGGAAATGGGAGACGGTCAGGTATCAGGATTACAGCAAATGGATGAATATGAATTTTATGGTGCTTTTCAAAATCAGGGGAAATAAGAAATGAAAATAGTAATAACAGACAGCGGTATATTATGGCATTATGGAAATCCTATATTAAAAAATTATAAGGATTTAGTGTTAGTGGTCTGTCTTCACGGGAGTAAGGTTACAGATGAATATGAGTGCTTTATCTGTCCGAGAAAATCAGTTGGCCTTGGTATGAGTATGGGGGTTGGCAGTAGAGTTTATAATGATTTAGAAGATGTGGCAGATGAACTTTATGACATGTTACAATCTGAAGATGATATATTATTTTTAACAGATGGCGATCCGAACAGTTTATATCCATACCATATTATAAAAAATAGAAAGCATTATATGAATATTCATCTTTGGGCAAGTCCACCTTGGAATATTGAAGGAAAGGCAAGGATGAAAGCTCATAAGGAAATGCTTTCGGATTTATCAGGTGTAAAATCAATTTGCTATATAGACACTCAGGATTATTTGAAAAATGATTATAAGAATTTTGGCGAACTTTTAGAAGCGGTCCAAAATTACTTTAAGGAGATTTTTCCGATTGTAATAGATAGCATAAGTAAATTAGAAAAGGAGTCTTACTTTGATCTGGTGTCAAAATCGTATATTCCGCTTAACAAAGCATCAGTGAAAGAAACTATATTAAAAAGTAGTGAATACCTGTCAGATAAGGATGAGTATACAGATAATATGTATTTAATTGAGGGTATGGTAGATATTCCTGAATACCAAAGGAGTGACAAATATAAAAGGGATATAATATATAGACAGGTAGCCAGAATAGACGGGAAGAAAATTTGCAATTTACTTCGTGAATACAGATATAAATTAGCTCAGATGAACGATATAGAATTTTATTCTGAGGAGTGCAGATATGTGGGTGCATGTGCAGGAACATGCGAAAAATGTGATGAAGAAGCTGAGTATTTAAGCAAGAAGCTTTCAGAGATTCCAAAAGAGAAGCAAAGAATTCCTATTCTTAATCCGGAGGAGGTAGAGTGATGGTCGGAGATATTTTATCTGTTTCAAGGCTCAGAATGGGCACAGATGGAAGAGGTATATCTACATTGGTTGTATTTTTTGATTGTCCTCTCTACTGTAAATATTGTATAAATGATTTTTGTCATAAAAGTAAAACAGTTTTTGGAACAGTTCCTCATGCAGACTTCAGCGTGCAGGAGCTGATAGATGTTTTAAAGAAGGATGATATTTATTATTTAATGAGTGGAGGAGGTGTTGTCTTTGGTGGTGGAGAGCCTTTACTGCAATCAAAGTATATTCATAAGGTTTGTACTATGGCAGACCAGAGATGGGCAAAAAGAATAGAAACTTCACTTAATGTCCCTTGGAATTATATAAAGCCGGTATTATATGATATGGATGAATGGATTATTGATATAAAGGACATAAATAATGATATTTATAAGAGCTATACAAAAACAGACAATAAAAATATGATTGAAAATTTGTTGAAGCTTAGAAATAAAGTGTCAAAGGATAAGATTCATATAAGGATTCCCAAGATACCTGATTATAATACCTCAAATGATATTGAATATTCTGTACAGTGGATTAGAGATAATATCGGAGTGGAGCCTGAAGTGTTTTCGTATAGAAAGACTACAAGCCGGTAATTAAATTGTAAGATTTAGAGCACTTTTTATACCGCCGGTATAATGACAAAAGCACTTTACTGTGTTATTCTATCGATAAAGAAATTGGGCGGATTGTGCCCGGAAAGGAAAAGACATGAGAACAATGAATCGTTTTGACTATTTAAATATTGAACGCTTTGATAACGCACTCCTTAGTATGGCGTCTAGGAAGGGCTTTGTTTTAATGCACTCATTGGAGATAGGTCAAGTACGAGAAAATTGTTTGTATAAATATAGGCATAGGTAGATACTATGCTGATATTAGATAAATGTTTTTGAGGCCGCTTACTCTAAATGGGTAGGCGGTTTTTTTGATGTAAAGGAGAAGATATGGATAGAATTGAAATAAAAGGTAGAGTAAATACAGCAGTATGTTATGCAAAGGTTGTAGAGGTTGAGGCAATAGAGCAGATAAGAAGAATGTGCGATTATGTGATAACGGAAGGATCAAAAATTCGTATAATGCCTGATGTTCATGCCGGAAAAGGATGTACTATAGGTACTACAATGACTATAAAGGATAAGGCGGTTCCCAATATAGTCGGAGTGGATATCGGATGCGGAATGTACACGGTAAAACTTGGAAAAGTGGAAATAGATTTTGAAAAAGTAGATGAGGCTGCTCATTATATTCCATCAGGAATGAATGTATGGGAGGGCAGACAGGAGCACTTTGATTTAACAAAGTTAAACTGCTTCAGATATTTGAGAGATTCAAGAAGACTTGAGCGTTCACTTGGCACACTCGGTGGCGGAAATCACTTTATTGAGATTGATGAGGCAAGTGACGGATGCAAATACTTAATAGTACATTCAGGATCAAGAAATCTTGGAAAGCAGGTTGCACAGTATTATCAGAGATTGGCGGCAAACTTAGATAGAGGGTATGATACTTATCTTGAAAAAAGAGATGAAATCATAAGAACTTATAAGGAGCAGGGTAGAAAAAATGAGATTCAGACTGCACTAAAAGCACTTCATTGGCATGTTTATGAGTCGGAAACAAGCATGCCTGATGACTTATGTTATGTCTCAGGAAAATATCTGGAGGAGTATTTAAATGATGTTGAGATTTGTCAAAACTTTGCGAAAAGAAATCGTGAGTTGATGGCAGAAATCATCTTAGAAAGAACCGGAATGAAGAGTCTTGAGGCATTCCATACTATTCACAACTATATTGATGTGAGTGAAATGATCTTACGAAAAGGTGCTATTGCCGCACATAGCGGAGAGAAGGTTTTGATCCCAATAAATATGAGGGACGGAAGCGTTTTAGCAGTGGGCAAGGGTAATCCGGATTGGAACTATTCCGCACCTCATGGGGCAGGAAGACTTATGTCAAGAACTGCCGCAAAGAATAACTTAAGTTTGGATGAGTATAAAGAAACAATGAAGGGAATTTATTCCACTTCTATAAATGAAAATACATTGGACGAGGCTCCAATGGCATATAAAAGACTTGAGGATATCATAGATGTTATAAAGGATTCTGTTGATATCATTGAGGTAATGAAACCGATTTATAATTTTAAGGCTTCTGAATAGGAAAAAGTAACTCTTTCCTGTTCGGAAGCGGAAAGGAAGAGTTATGTTTATTTTTCCTACCATAGATTTGGTAGCTACAGGAAAAAATATTGTAAGACTTAGAGAAGAGTCAGGACTTAGTGTGAGAAATTTGCAGGAAATATTTGGTTTTGCCACTCCACAGGCTATTTACAAATGGCAACACGGCACAGCAATGCCGACTATAGATAATTTGATAGTACTGTCAGCAGTATTTCAGGTTTCTATGGATGAGATCATCATATTAGAAAATAATACACAAATAAGTGCATAAACCCGGGTATATACCGATTTTAATTGACTGTGTATATGCAAGATATTAGAATAGCTTAAAAGAGAGGTATATATGGGAATTGAAAAATTGAGTAGAAAAACAGAAATAGAGTTAACAAATATGTGCTTAATCTGTGACGGAAGCAAGGTTTTGGTTCAGGAAAAAGCAGGAACGGATGGTTTGGTATTCCCGGGAGGTCATGTGGAAGAAGATGAGTCACTGCTTGAGTCTGTTATCAGGGAGATGAAAGAGGAGACAGGGCTTACCATTGAAAATCCTATAGCCTGCGGTTTTAAAGATTGGATACAGGAAGACGGAACAAGATATCTGGTACTCTTATATAAGACTGATAAATTTAGCGGTGAATTAAAGGCATCGGAAGAAGGAAGAGTATTTTGGGTTGACCGGTCAGACTTGGACAGTGTAAACCTTATCTGGAATATGAAGGAGTTATTGGATATATTTGATTCTGACAGATACAGTGAGTTCTTCTTTAAAATTAAGAATGGTAAATATAAAGGGGAACTATTAGGATAGAGTATAACAAAAACTGATTCGGGGATTTATTTCGAGTCAGTTTTTTCGTAAAAGCAATTGACAATATAATTATTTTATGTAATACTCTGTAATTGAGTTAGGAGATACTAACGAATTAGGGTAATAGGTAATCAAATTTATTTTATATTCATGGAGGATTTATGAAGAAAAGATATCTATCTATATTGGCACCGGCAGCATTTGCATTGATGATAACAGGTTGTGGAAAAGCAGCTGATACAACCACTACAGCTGAGAGCAGCTCAGTACAGAGCGAAAGTCAGTCTGAGGTAAGCAAGGAGAGTAAGGCTGACATCGGTAATGAAAATTATGTTTATGCAAAGATAAGCATTCCATATGCTGACTACTACTATGGAGAGATAAATAATGTAGAGCCTGAGGCCAATCCTGAGAAGCTTACTGCAAAGCTTGATGCTCCGGATGCGGCAGCAGATATCAGAAGTGATGGAAATTATGATGCTGTAAGCTCTGTAACAAATAAGAAGGCGGAAATGTTTGCAACAGCAGTATCGGAAGTTGTTGGTGACGGATCAACAATTTCAGGAGTGAAAGATGTAAATGTTGCAATTTCAAAGTCACTGTATGAGGATGCAAAAAAGGCTATAGAGGAAAAGAAGGAGTCAACTAATCCTCTTCTTACATTTGTAGCTGAGATTACAGATACTACAGATGAAACTCCATCAGAGTATAAAGTATTAAATTCAGATGGTACATTCTCAAAGACAGTTGGAAATACTGTTAAAAATGATTTGGAGTCAACAATTACAACTACTTCAAATTATGGAAACTATCAAATAGAAGTAAAGGATCTTGAACTTGAGATTGGTGATGTTCAGGGTGTTGTTTTTGAAACAAAAGAAGGCAAGAAGTATGGTATGGAGCATCTGGAAAATATTTGGCGTTCACCTGCAGAACTTGCATTTGCAGCGGCACCGTTTACGGAGAATCATGGAAATGCAGTATCATATATTCGTTATCAGGACTTGCCGGGTCAGACTATTTCTAAGATTACATACTTACTTAAGGATGCCGATGATATAGAGATAGATACAGATTTGTTTTGCAAGCTTTTGGCACCTGAGAACTACAGCATTAAGGGTGATGAGAGCGCTAATTATACTAAGGACGGCTCACAGATTAAGTTTGAAATAACCTCAGATGACAGCAAGTACAGCATCGGAAGAATAGTTTCTAAGAAGAAAGATGTTGATATAGCAAATGTAAAGGAAGATAACGGTACTTTGAATCTTCCAAAGGACCTTGTACCCGGCAAGTATCAGTTTATATTTACAAATGATAAATATGCTGATTTGAATTTCACAGCTGTTATAAATTCAAATTTGAATGCGGAACAGTTCCACTTTGAGAACAATACTCTTAAACTTGATGAAAATGAGGCAGGACTTACTGTAAAGGATTATATAAGTGCTATTACTTATGCAAAGGTGAATGATACAGAGTACAAGGGTGGCAAGGGTAGAAAGTTTGGAAAAGTTGCATTTAATGAAGATGGAAGTATAAATCTGGATGCAAAATACAGTTCGGACGGTAAGGATGAGCCTGTATTTGCAGAAGCAGGAACATATACAGTTGTTCTTAAGGCTGACGGATATCCTGATTTAACAATTGAGGTAACAAAATAATGAAATTTGTCGCATGTCTTATTGTAGTATTGGCTTTTTTTGCAATTTTAGAAAAGCCTATAAAAAAACATGCAACATATTTTTATATTGCAACGATTTTAATAAGTATATTAACTATAATTGCACCTGAAAAAGGCTTGCCGTTTGTAGTTGATTATATTGCAAATGATATATTGGCGAGAGGCACCTTAGCAGGTGCTCTCTTTATACTTGTCATGGTGGCATCTGTATGTCCGGCTGCAAAAATGAGAGGATTACTGCTACGTACAAGAGGTGAAATGGCAATTATTGCGGCTTTATTTACCTTGATTCACAATATATCATATGGGCAGTATTATTTTGTAAAACTCTTTACAAATATATCTGAATTGGATGCACAGAGAATATTTGCGGCAGTATTTTCACTTATAATGATTATTCTTTTGATACCTTTGACAATAACTTCATTTATGGTTATCAGAAAAAGAATGAATCCTAAAAAGTGGAAATCGTTACAAAAACTGTCCTATGTATTCTATGGATTACTGTTTTTGCATATAGCAATGATATTCAGTATATCCATATTTTATGGTCATTTGGATACACTGTTTGATTTAACGGTTTATGCTGTTGTATATGTAGTTTACCTTGTTTTGAGAGCTATAAAGTATAAGAAACAAAGAGTTGTTTGTATAGTCTTTGTTGTGTTTATTTGTATTATTTACGCAGTCCTTGCTGTATTCGGATTTAGAGCGGCAAGAAAGAATGGAGAAGAAGCTGTGGAAGAGCAAAATACTCAAAACACAGTTTCATCAGATGCCTCATACAAAGACGGAACTTATGAAGGAAGTGCTACAGGTCACAGTGGAAAGATGACGGTATCTGTAACTATTGCTAATGGAGAAATCACTGAAATAAATATAGTTGATACAGGGGATGATGAGGAGTATTTAATAGATGCAAGGGATGTGATTCCTGAAATCATAGAAAAACAATCATTGGATGTGGATACTGTAAGTGGTGCTACACACAGTTCTAAAGGAATAATTAAAGCTGTAGGAAAAGCGCTTGAAAGTGCAATGGAATAATCTATTTATAATAGACCCGGGTGAGAACTTGGGTCTTTTTATGTAATAAAATATTTAAAAATATTACAGCAAAATATATATACCTTACAAAAAAATTAAAATGTTAATATAAACTTTATTATTAATTCTTGTTATAATATTGTGATAATTTATACATTATAGTATACTTTATATAAGTTGTTCAACGAAATACCGAAGAGACGTACATGAAGACAGGAGGAGTGACTATGAACAGTATACGTAAATTGAGGCTACACAGGGGAATGACACAAAAGGAATTTGGTGATATTATCGGAGTCAAGCAGCAAACGGTATGTAAGTATGAAGGTAAAAATTCAAATGTAAGTTTGAGTGTACTGCAAAAGATAAGCGATAAATTTGATATACCGGTAGAAGAACTGCTTGAAGATAAGATAGACCATTATATAAGCACCGGTAGTAGAAAAAATGCAAGTAATGAAATAAAAGCGAATATAATAGCCAGAGTTAAAAGGTTAAACAATTACAAATTAAAGAAATTATTGGAATTTTTATCAATTCTGGATGAGGATTGAAAAGAGAATGACTTGGAAAAATATTAAATTTAAATTAGGAGGTGTAAAAAATTAAAGCCGTTTTTATAGCAATATCACCATATGATATTTGGCGTGATGCATAGTTTAATATGCAAGGCATTGTTTAATATGCTGAAATTAATTAAAATACAACGGAACGTGGTATCTGGTATTGCTAATATGGTGATAGTTTGTATAATGAAAGTATCAAACTTTTTACATGATGTTTGGTTTGATATCTTTTTTCTTATAGAAAGTAAACTTTCTAATCTGTGTATTCTAAAAATTCTAAAAAGTTCTAAACATCATGACATGTCGGTGCACCGACTATTTTCCAAACATAGCCGGGTATTTAATATTAAGGGCATAATACCCGGCTATATTTGATACTTCTGAAATCAAA
>NZ_AZXX01000081.1:0-47879 GCF_000512995.1 Lachnoanaerobaculum sp. MSX33
CAATAAAGGTAAAAAGGGGGGTGTGAAAAAACTCAATCGAGTTTTTTCACACCCCCCTTATTTTTACATTTTAATTACTCCTATAAACACCATATTCTGTGCTATCATCATATTATAAGGTCCGACTTCTTTTGACTTGGATACATTTACAGCTGTGATTTCGGTATCATAACCTTTTTCTTTTGCAAGTTTTACTATGTCTGTTATCTGTGCAATGGTTTCCATTGTTATAGCGGAGATTACGATAGTAGGATTTTTCTTTGAGGTAAATATCATCTCCATCATACTGATAAGTTCACCACCGCTGCCACCTATAAAGATTTTATCCGCATCTAAGATATTATCAAGTCCCTCAGGTGCTTTTGCATGTATAAGCTCTATATTTTCAGCACTGAAATTATGAATATTCTTTTTTATAAGCTCTACTGCAAGAGGATTTTTCTCTATAGCATATACTTTTCCTTCATATGCAAGCCTTGACATTTCAATACTTATAGATCCGCTTCCTGCGCCTATATCATAGCAGATACTGTTTGGACAAATATCCAACTTACTCATAATAACTGCTCTAACTTCGGATTTTGTTATCGGCACTTTATCTCTTGCAAATACTTCATCGGGAAGTCCGATACTTATAGACTTATCTGCATCCGGATTTGAAATAAGCATACAGTTTAAATCAGATATTTCCATTTCTATAATTTTTGATGCCTTGGCCTTTGTTATTCTTTCATTTTCATAAGAGAGATTTTCTCCCAGTATTATATCAAGGTCAAATAATCCGAAGTCTATAAGCTTTCTACAGATTTCTTTTACTCCTTCACCCTTAGATGTGATAATAAATGTAAATTCATTAGAATCTATATTGTGATATAAAAGCTCTTCCTTACCATGAAATGATAATATCTTTACTTTTGAAATATCGGTATTTGACTTTGCACATAAATAGCTAAGACTTGATATTCCGGGGTAGGTATTTATATTGCAGTCTTTAAAATCCTTTTCTTCTACCAAATACTTTAATTTATCAAAAAGTTTCAAACTTCCGCTAAAAAGTGAAATATCCCCACTGAATACTACAGCTGTTTCGTTATCCATATTTTCTCTTATAATTTCAATTATCTTATCTGTATTATACTCTGTAAAATATTTTTTATCCGGAAAATCTTCTTTTACACTGTCAACTATTCTTTTTGCACCGATAATTACTGAAGACCTTTCAAGTGCAGAAATTGCAGCTTTTGTTAGAAGATTTGGATTTCCAAGTCCAATTCCTACAAGATTTATATTTTTTGTATTTACCATACTTATCCCTGTTTACTATATATATTCTTTAAATTAAATTTGCAATCATCTACAGAAATACCTGTTATCTCAGTCTTCGGCATAATAATCACCGGAATACAACCGGTATTTTTTGCCGCCTCTATCTTTTCTTCAAAGCCACCACTTCTTCCTGACAATTTACTTACAAGATATTTGCAATCAAATTCTTTTATAATTGCTTCGTTTAAAGCCATAGAAAAAGGTCCCTGCATTGCAATAATATTCTTTGAAGGTACACCGGCAGATATACAGGCATTTATAGAGTCTATACTTGGAAGTACCCTTGGAAATATACGATTTGACAGCTCACTGAAAGCTGATATTTCCTTACTGCCTGTTGTAAGTAAAATATTTCCTTCTGTATTCAAAAGATAATTAACCGCATCAAAATTACTTGAAAACTCAAGAACATCTTCTAAACTCACATCCATAGACTCTCTTTTTATTTTAAAAAAAGTGATATCTTTTTCTAAGAGTTTTAATGCAGATTCTATATTTTTAGATATATCATAAGCATATGGATGTGTTGAATCTATGACGCAGGATATATTATTTTCTTTTATAAGCTTAGCTATCTCTTCTGTACCCAGTCGTTTATTACTAACTTTGACAGTTTTAAATTCCGGAAGAACTTCCTTGCCATACTCGGTAGCTACACATAGTATAGTATCTATTTTAAGCTTATCACAGTAGGTAGCAATCTCTCTTCCTTCAGTAGTACCGCCAAAGATTAAAACATCACTCATTGGAGTATCCTCTTGGCGTTACAAGTTTACCGTCAATAACTTTAGTCATAGAGTTACCTATAAATACCGTTTCAAACATGCCGACTGTCACATCTCTTAATTCCAAAAGAGTATAGACGCTATATCCTTCACCTTCTCTTCCTATGTTCTTTGCTATGGCACATGGTGTATTGTCACTCTTATACTTAAGCAATATATCACAGGCTTTTTGAAGATAATCTACACGTTTTTTACTTCCCGGATTATATATTGAGATACAAAAATCTCCTATTGCAGCACATTCAAGTCTTTTTTCTATCTTCTCCCATGGTGTCAAAAGATCACTGAGACTGATTACTGCAAAATCATGGATAAGTGGTGCTCCTATAATAGCGGCACCTGAAATTGCCGCGGTAACTCCGGCAATTGTTTTCACCGCTACATCTTTGTAATCCGGAGCTATACCAAGCATAAGCCCTGTAAGTCCGTATACACCTGCATCACCTGAGCAAACCATTGCTACCGTTTTTCCCTTATCAGCCTCTTCAAATGCCATTACACATCTTTCATATTCTTTTGTCATAGGTGTTGAAAGGCATTCCTTATCAGGCCATATTTCCTTTATCAAATCTGTATATACCGTATAACCTATAACTATATCGCTCTCTTCTATTTTCTTTATCGCCTCGACAGTCATCTGATCATATTTACCCGGTCCCATACCGATTATATATATTTGTTTCATTTTAAACCTCTTACTATAATTATTGTAAAATATCCGCTTGTTTCAGGAAGATTTTTTGCTCCGACAAATAATCTTTCATTTGGCATACCGCAATTTTCCACCATATAAATATCATAATCAAACTTTTCTTTCTTGATATATGAAGCCAGCTTCTCATAGCTTCTTCCGGATTTCATAAATACCAAAGTACCTTTAAGTTTGAATGCCTCTTCAAATGAGTATGATGATGGGATCACATGAAGCTCTTCATCTGCCAATGTAAGCGGAATACCAAGTGTAGCGGCAGCGGCACTGAATGATGTGATACCGGGTATAGTAATTACGTCTATCCCTTCTGCTTTCAGTCTTTGTGCAATATATGAATAAGTCGCATATACTCCCGGATCACCAAGTGTCAGGAGTGCTACATCTCCTTCTTTTAAAAGTTCTTTTATCTCATTGGTGATTTTTGAATGTGCTTCTTCCAATATATCAGGATCCTTTGTCATAGGAAAATCTATGCATAATTTATCTTTTTCATTTATCCCAGGAATCACTTGCTTTGCAATATTAAACGCAATGGAAGTATCCTCGCTTTTCCCGGGATAACATATAGTTTTTGAATTTTTTACTGCATTTAAAGCCTTTATTGTCATAAGCTCGGGATCTCCCGGGCCTACTCCTACACCATATAGTTTACTCATTTATTTTCTCCTGTATCTATAATCGTTATATTATCACTGAAAACAATAATTCTGATTTTTAAATTGTTTTTAAACTCTTCAATATTTGCATATCTGTTTTTATGATAAAATATCTCAGCCTTAAATGCACGGTTATATGCATAGTAAAGCATCTGATCTGCAAGTATATCAAAGCAATTTTCAAAGTTATTTTCTTTTATTATATTTACGGCACCTGTAGTGGTCTTTTGCTCAAATATATTTGAAGCAACCTGAATCGGTAATTCTTTGTTTTCTTTTATACAAAGTTTTGTTACTGCCGCTACAAGCAATTCAAGTCTGGAATCCGAATCATTTGAATGTGTATTCATTATTCCGCCTGACAGCTTTATAAGTTTGCCCAAGTCGCCACATAGTACAATTTCTCTTGCATCATTTGAGATTGCATAATCAATACTTTCACCTATAAAATTGCTTATAATAGCCACTGTAGTGCTGTTTATATTAAAATTTTTTTCTAAGAATTTTGCACCTATATTTCCGGGTGCCAAATATACTCGTCTTTCTTTTGAATTTTTTAACCTGAATTTTATATCAGCTTCTATTGTTTCTAAGAGTGCTGTTTTGCTCATAGGCAGTACCAGACCTGAGGTCCCAAGTATTGAGATTCCACCTATAATTCCAAGTCTTTCATTAAAGGTCTTTTTTGCTATCTCCACTCCGTTTTCTACCATAACGGTTATATTTACTATACCGCTAAATCCTGCTTCTTTTAATATACGTGAAAGATTGTCAATCATCATCTGCCTTGGAACCGGATTTATAGCCGCTTCTCCCTTTGGTAAGGCCAGTCCGTCTTTTGTAAATATTCCTACACCTTCTCCGGCAAAAAAATTAAACTCAAGACCGTTTTCTTTTTTTATAAATTCAATCTTTGTACTGATCATGATTCCGTCAGTAACATCCGGGTCATCACCTGCATTCTTTTTTACACCACAGATAAATAAATTATTTTGTACTGTGTGATATTCTATTGGAATACTGAGTGTTATACCTGCAGGTAACTCTACATCCACTATATCCTTTTTATCATCCAGATACATATATGCAGCTCCTATTGCAGCAGCAGTTGCTGTAGTTCCTGTGGTAAAGCCATACCTTTGTGTATGGCCGTTTTTTATATTAAATTCATCAATTGTCATATTTATACCTTTGGTATCTTGAATGAAAATTCAACACCGTCAAGTATATTTCTTACAGCAACAGTACCGTTATGAGCTTCTACTATCGCCTTTACTATAGACAGTCCGATACCGCTTCCTCCATATGCTCTGGAATGTGCCTTATCCACCTTAAAAAACTTTTCCCAAATATTGTTTAAATCTTTTTCAGGAATAGGATTACCTGTATTATAAACACTAAAAGTTATATTTTCTCCATCATCTGATACATTTATTTTTATTTCCCCGGAGTCACTTACATGATGAATAGAATTACTGATATAGTTTGTAACCACCTCTTCTATTTTGAATTCATCAGCATTAAGAAATATTTCCTTGTCGGAATCAAATTCAATATTTACATTCTTTTCACCTATAAGTATTGATATTGAACCGAGCACCGACTCAATAAGAGAAGTCAGATTAAAGTTCTCCTTATGCAAAATACTGTTTCCGGATTCAAGTGAAGAAAGTGTAAGTAATTGTTTTACCATTTTGTTCATCTTTTCACTTTCATCAAGTATTACCTCTGTATAGTATTTTCTGCTCTCTTCATCTTCACAGAGTCCTTCATTCAGTCCTTCCGCATATCCTTGAATAAGTGCAATAGGTGTCTTTAACTCATGAGAAACATTCGCAATAAAATCTTTCCGCATTTCATCAATAGCTTCTTTTCTCTTAATGTCTTCTTTTAAGAGTTCATTGGCTTCCTGTAATTCGTCAATAGCCTTTTTAAGTCTGTCGGACATATAATTCATATTTTGTCCAAGCGTCTGTATTTCATCACTTCTGTTACCTATATATTTGGCGGTAAAATCAAGTTTACCCATTTTATTTGAAATCTCAGCCAACTCAAGTATCGGATAGGTAATCATTTTTGCAATAATAAATGTAAGTATAACAGTTATAATGAATCCTATAATTGCCATATATATCAGAAATCTGTTTGAAATACTTACGCTTTCTTTTAAACTTGCAACCGGAGTAGACATTATAACCATTGTCTGATTATCACTGCAATATCCGAAACCTTCTATAAAAGATGTGTTTTGCATAGTCTTATGAAGTATTATTGTGTAATTATTATTAGTGTACAAAATATCCTGATTTTGATTTCCAATAAATCCGTCCTGGATTCTACTTATTAATCCGTCACCCTCCCTTGCGGATGAATATATGGCCTTATTTGTAAAGGAGTCTACAAGGGCAATGGTTATATTATATTTATTTGAGTAATCCAGAATAATACTTTTAAGGCTGTCATTAATAACAGATTCTTCAGTACTTTCATCAATGATATGCTGACCCGAGGAGCCGATTTTCATTACTTCATTATCTATTTTAAGGTATGCCTCTTTTATTTCACTTACCTTTTCATTCTGATAAAACCATCTCAGTCCGAAATTGTTTAAAAGACCTATTGAAAGTAATAATACCGAAATAATCAATAAGATTATCAAGGTTATCTTCATACGCAGTGAATGGCTGAATTTTTGTAACATATATACCTCTTTATGGCTTAGTCTTGGAAGAAAGTTCCACTATAAAATCAGACTTACCTACAGACTTTCCAAAATTTTCCTTGCAGCAACAAATAAAGAGTTTATGTCTGGCTCTTGTCATTGCAACATAAAACATTCTTCGCTCTTCTTCTATCTCATCAGCACCTTTTGCTTTTTTATAAGGCACACTTCCCTCATTTACATCAATAATATAAACAATATCAAATTCAAGTCCTTTGGAGGAATGGAAGGTCATAAGCCTTACGCCGTTATCATCTTCATTTGACTTTTTTCTTGCCTCTATCAGCTCTTCCTTATACTCTTCCATATGTACAAACCAGTCTGAAAATGTACCGAATTCAGATGCGCTGTTTTCAAGATCCCCCAAAACTGTATAGCAGTCATCACTTTCTATACCGTTCATATCACAGTACTCTTCTATATACTCATCATATCCTACTACATTTCTTATATATCTGAGAGCCGTTGCAGGCTTAAGATTCTTTATAGTCCTTAAATGTTCTCTAAGTTCTATTATTCTTTTAATCATATAGCTTTTATCTTCATAATAGTCAAATAGTGTTTCAATATTTGCTTTTGATGAGGAAAGTGAATCTCTGCTTATATACCTGTTAGGCTTATTGGAAATACGAAGCAAATCGGATTTATTTCCTGAATTTATAGAAAGCTTTATGTAAGATATAATATCCTTTGATACCCAATGCTCAAAAAGATTCGGAATAGAATCTCTTATAGTAAAAGGAATATTATTCTTCATCATCCTCTCAATTAAAAGTCTCGGTGAAAGGTTTGTACGATAAAGCACCGCAATATTGTTTATATCCTGCCCGGATTTTATATATTCCTTTATATCATTTACTATAGTATTTACCTCGGCAAAAGGATTTTTAAATTCTATTACCGATACAGGTGCACCGCTTCCGTTATGTGCCGTAAAAGTTTTAGGAAATCTCTTGCTGTTAAATGATATAAGTTTGGTCGAGGCATCCACTATTTGAGTACTTGATCTGAAATTTATATCCAGAAAAACTTTTGAAACATTTTTAAAGTCTCTCTCAAATCCAAGCATTATTTCAGGCCTTGCACCTCTAAATCTATAGATAGATTGATCGTCATCTCCTACAACAGTGATATTTTGATTCTTTCCCGCCATAAGTTTTATGATATTATATTGTAAAAAATTTATGTCCTGAAACTCATCTACCAAAATATATTGGTATCTGTTTTGTACTGCAGTTAAAATATCTTTTCTTTCGCTTAATAGCTCATATGTAAGTGAAAGCATATCTTCAAAGTCAAGTTTATTTCTTGCTTCAAGCTCGGCTTCATATTCTCTGTAGAGCTTTTTAAAAGTATCACTTGCAATACTGTTTGAATAATAGTTTTTTATATTTATATTATCCTGCTTAATAAGAGCTATTTCATTTAAAAGATTACCGGAAAGTGTATTGATATCTTCATTCACTATTTCAATTTTCTTTATCAATTCCTTTATAAGGGTATATCTTAATTCATCAGAGGCAATCTGTTCCGCACTGAATCCGTAAGCTGTTTTTAGAAGATTGAAAAACACTGAATGAAATGTTCCAAATGTTACAAGAGTTTTTCCGATAAGTTTTTCAAATCTGTCTTTCATTTCCTTGGATGCAGCTCTTGAAAATGTAACAACCAAAATATGGGCCGGGTTTATACCCGACCCCTCTATAAGATATTTTATTCTATGTGTGATTACAAAGGTTTTTCCGGAGCCGGGACCTGCCAATACCATCAAGGGCCCTGCCCCATGCTCTATGGCTTTTTTTTGATTACTGTTGTAATTTATCAATTCCAATCTTAATCCTTCTTATTGATTCATCTTTTCCAAGAACTTCCATAATCTCTGTAGCACCTGCAGGAGTCATCTGCTTTCCTGAAAGAGCTGTTCTTATCGGCCACATAATAAATCCTGTCTTATATTCATGCTCCTTACCAAATTCCTGCAAGATACCAAACAAATTATCATTTGTATAGTCATCCGTATTTTCAAGAATTGGTAATACCTCTTTTAAAAGAGATAATGAATTCTCAGAGTTGGTTTTCATCTTTTTATGTGTATACATTTCAGTATCATATTCAGGCAACTCTTCAAAGAAATCAATATGTGAAGCAATTTGTGGCAATACTTCTATTCTGGTCTTTACCATATTTGAGATCTTCTTTAAATCAAGAGGCTTTTTTATAACTTCTTTAATATACGGTTCTGCCAGTTTGAAGAAATCATCTTCACTCATATTCTTTAAATACTCACCGTTCATCCATGAAAGCTTTACCATATCAAAGACTGCAGGTGATTTTGAGATATGCTTATAGTCAAAAGCTTTTATAAGCTCATCTAATGAGAATAATTCCTTATCATCTTCAGGCGACCATCCAAGTAATGCTACAAAGTTTACTATAGCTTCAGATACATAGCCCTGTTCAATAAGATCCTCAAATGAAGAATGGCCGCTTCTTTTTGAAAGTTTTTTATGCTCCTCATTTGTTATCAAAGGACAGTGAACATATGTAGGTACTTCCCATCCGAATGCCTCATATAATCTGTTGTACTTAGGTGATGATGAAAGATACTCATTTCCTCTGACAACATGGGTGATTCCCATAAGATGGTCATCTACAACATTTGCAAAATTATAGGTAGGATAACCGTCAGACTTTATAAGTACCATATCATCAAGCTCTGAATTATCCACTGTGATATCTCCATAGATATCATCATGGAAAGATGTTGTACCTGTAGTAGGATTATTTTGGCGGATAACATATGGTATACCGCTTTCAAGATTTTTCTTTATTTCTTCTTCAGATAATGAAAGGCAGTGCTTATCATATTTCATTATCTCCTCACCGTTCACACTTGATCTGAGTGAATTAAGTCTCTCAGGAGTACAGAAACAATAGTACGCCTGCTTCTTTTCTATAAGCTTTTTTGCATACTCAAGGTATAGTCCCTGTTTTTGTCTCTCACTTTGTACATATGGACCGCAACCGCCGTCTTTGTCAGGACCCTCATCATGTATAAGTCCTGTCTCTGCCAATGTTCTATAGATTATCTCTGTAGCACCTTCCACATATCTTTCCTGGTCTGTATCCTCTATTCTAAGTAGAAAGTCTCCTCCTTCATGCTTTGCTATCAAATATGCATACAATGCGGTTCTAAGATTTCCAACATGCATTCTTCCGGTAGGACTCGGTGCATATCTTGTCCTTATTTTTGTCATAAATGCTCCTTATCTATATATAATTATTATTTATGGTGTTATCTCAAACTTATAGCCCATGCCCCATACTGTCTTTATATAATCACCTCTCTCACCCATTTTGGCACGAAGTTTTTTTACATGGGTATCAATGGTTCTGGCATCTCCGAAATAATCGTAATTCCATACTGAATTAAGGATTTTTTCTCTGGATAATGCAATACCTTTATTTTCAATAAAGTAGGTTAAAAGTTCATATTCTTTGAAGCTTAAGTCAACCGGCTTTTGATCTATATAAACACTGCGTGCAACCTTATCAATCTCTATTGCACCGGCTATAAGTTTTTCTTCAGACTCACCCATTGTTCTTCTAAGTACCGCTTCAACTCTGGCAACAAGTATCTTAGGTGAAAAAGGTTTTGTGATATATTCATCTACACCGAGCTTATAGCCTTTAAGCTCATCTCTTTCTTCACTTCTTGCAGTCAACATCATAACTGGTACCTTGGAATACTGTCTTATAACTTCTAAAGTTTCAAAGCCGTCAAGTTTCGGCATCATTACATCTAATAGAATCAGTTTTATATCCTTATTTGCATCAAAGACTTTTAGAGCTTCCTCACCGTCTTCGGCTTCCAAAACTATAAATCCCTTTACAGAAAGAAAATCTTTTACAAGTTTTCTCATTCTGGCTTCATCATCAACCACCAGTATCTTTATATCTTCCATATAATCCCCACAACAGTATAAAGATTCAGTTTACTGTTCGCTCTTTATTATAAGTCCAAGTTCCTTAAGCTGTGCATCATCTACCTTATCAGGAGCATTTGTCATAAGATCTGATGCATCCTTTACCTTTGGGAATGCGATAACATCTCTTATAGAATCTGCCTCAACCATAAGCATTACCACTCTGTCAAGACCATATGCAAGTCCTGCATGAGGCGGTACACCATACTTGAATGCATCAAGAAGATAACCGAATCTTTCCTGTGCAACTTCTTTTGAAAGTCCAAGTACATCAAACATCTTTGCCTGTACATCTCCCTGGTGAATTCTTACAGAACCTCCACCTATCTCAGTACCGTTAAGCACAATATCGTAAGCCTTTGCTCTTACTCTGCCGGGATCCGAATCAATATACTGCCAATCCTCATCCATAGGTGCGGTAAACGGATGGTGCATTGCTTTAAATCTGTTTTCTTCCTCTGACCACTCAAGAAGCGGGAATTCTGTAACCCAAAGGAATCTGTAATCATCTTTCTTTAAAAGACCGAGTTGGCTTGCAAGTTCAACTCTTAGAGCACCGAGAGTATCCCAAACAACTTTATTGCTGTCGGCAGCAAAGAAGAGCATATCACCCGGTTTGGCATCCATAGCTTGCTTTAGTCCTTCTATCTCAGCCTCAGTCATAAATTTTGCAAATGAAGACTTGATATTTCCGTCAGCTTCAATAGCCATATATGCAAGTCCCTTAGCTCTGTAGCTCTTAACAAACTCTACAAGAGCATCTATTTTCTTTCTAGGCATACCTGCCTGGCCTGTAGCATTGATACCTCTTACACTGCCGCCGGCTGCCAAAGCATTCTTAAATACTGCAAATTCAGAGTTTGCAACAACATTTGAAACATCCTTTAATTCCATACCGAATCTAAGGTCAGGCTTATCTGAACCGAATCTGTCCATAGCCTCCTGCCATGTCATTCTCTGTATAGGGAGCTTAACATCGATATTAAGTACATCCTTAAAAAGTCTCTGTAAGAGTCTTTCGTTTACATCCAAAACATCATCCACATCAACGAATGAAAGTTCCATATCTATCTGTGTGAACTCAGGCTGTCTATCCGCTCTAAGGTCCTCATCTCTATAGCATCTTGCAAGCTGGAAATATCTGTCATATCCCGATACCATTAAAAGCTGCTTAAAAAGCTGAGGTGACTGTGGAAGTGCATAGAAACTTCCCGGATATACACGGCTTGGCACAAGATAATCTCTTGCACCTTCAGGTGAGCTCTTTATCAGTGTAGGTGTTTCAATCTCTAAAAATCCGTTTTCTGCAAGGAAGTTTCTTGTGGTTGTAGCCACCTTACTTCTTACCATAAGATTTCTTTGAAGGTCAGGTCTTCTAAGATCAAGGAATCTGTACTTTAATCTAAGCTCTTCCTTAGTCTTTGAATCTTCCTCTATATGAAATGGTGGTGTCTCTGACTCTGAAAGTATTCTAAGTCCTGTTGCTCTTACCTCCAGTTCACCCGTTTCAAGTGAATCGTTAAAAGCACCGCTTCTTTTTTTAAGAATTCCGGTTACAGCTATACAAAACTCCTGTTTAAGCTTCATTGCCTTGTTAAATACTTCGCTACCGCACTCATCTTCTTCAAAAATAATCTGTAAGATACCTGAACGATCTCTTAAATCACAAAATATAATTCCACCTTTGTTACGGTTCTTTTGAACCCAACCCATTACTGTAACTTCACTTTCAATCGGTGCATTAACCACCTCTGCACATCTGTGACTTCTCTTTAAGCCGAGCATTGATTCTGCCATTTTTTATCTCCTCACTATTTTAAAGCTTCTCTATAAAATTCTTTAAATTCTACATATCCTTGTTTTTCAAGTCCCTCTTTTTGGAACTTCTTATTCTTATTCATCTTTGAAACCAGAACAATATTTCCGTCCGCTCTGAGAGCTGATGCTTCCTTTAATATAGATGTTAATACACTTGCATCAATATTCTTTTCATAAAGGAATGCGATTTTTTTGCTCTCATCAGGTATCTTAAATCCTGAATCCATAAGTATTGTGATAATTCTTTCAAAACCGATAGAAAATCCGCAGGCAGGTGTATCACTTCCTGTAAATTTTCCTATCATCTTGTCATATCTTCCGCCACCTGCTACCGAACCTGAGAATCCCTCCATACTTACTTCAAATATGGTTCCTGTATAGTATCCCATACCGCGAACTAATGTAGGATCAAACTCCAGTGAAAAATCATTTTCTTTTACATCAAGTACTGTATTCATTATCTCAGATAAACTGTCAAGTACACCTTCTTCAATAAAACCGGCCAAACTTTCCTTTAAAGATACAAGAGCCTTTGAATCATTAGATAATCCGTCAAAAAGATTCAGATACTTCTCACATTTATCCGAACCGTCAAGCTCTGTCAATTCTTTTCTTACACCGTCAAGTCCTATCTTATCCATCTTATCAAGGATAATAAATACATTACTTATATTATCTTCTGAATAGCCTGCAAAAAGTGCCATTGCCAGAAGAATTCTTCTGTCATTGATTCTTACAGTGAATTTTTTGTCCTTTGCAATCTCACTAAGTGCTTTTGTTGTAGCAAGTATAAGCTCTATTTCTGCAAGATTTGAAGCCTCACCGAGGATATCTATATCACATTGTGTAAACTGTCTGAATCTACCTTTTTGAGGTCTGTCGGCTCTATATACATTACCTATCTGCAATGCCTTAAACGGATTTGGAAGATTTGCCTGATTATTTGAATAGTATCTTGCAAGCGGTAATGTAAGATCATATCTAAGTCCTGCATCTACCAGGTCATTCTCATCCTTAACATCATCAAGCTTTAATTTCTCACCTCTTTTTAAAACCTTAAAAATAAGCTTTTCATTGTCACCACCCTGCTTACTTAAAAGATTTTCAATATGCTCCATTGCAGGAGTCTCTATTGAGGTAAAGCCGAAACTTCCATAAGTCTTTTTTATTATATTTATCAAATAATCCCTGATAACCATCTCCTCAGGGAGAATGTCCTTCATTCCGGTGACACCTTTTTTAATCAATGCCATGCATACTTTCCTTTCTCATTATCATTTCATCAAGCCTTTCTATATAAAGTTTCGGATCCTTGACATTTTCAATTCTCTCTATTCTGCCGTCTCCGAATACTATTTTACTTGATGTACCTGCTCCACAAGCTATGATAGTCTGTTTTTCTTCCATAATCAATATATTGTATAGACATTCTTTACCCGGTTTTGAAAATCCTATATTTTCAAGATTGCCCGCCATGTTTTTTTGCCTGTACAAGTAATACGGCTCCAACCCCAAATCGGCACAGGTATCGGTAGCTGTATTTATCATTGATAAAATCAGATCATTGTCCATAATCTCTCTTTTATTTTCTGTATTTAACCTGGCAGCTCTCTTTAGTGCAAGAGAATGTATGGTAACAGATTCAGGAGCAAAGGTTCTCACCTTTGTGAAGCTGTCGATAACATCCTCTAAAGTTTCACCGTTTAGTCCGATTATAAAGTCCATATTTATATTTTCAAATCCTACATCTCTTGCAAGCTTATAGCTTTCATATATATCTTCAATACTATGATGTCTTCCTATAAGATCCAAAGTCTTTTGCTGCATTGTCTGTGGATTTATAGATATTCTGTCAACTCCCACGTCCTTTAATGCCTCAAGCTTTTCTCTTGTTATACTGTCAGGTCTTCCTGCTTCAACCGTCAACTCTAAAAGATTTGAAAGATCAAAATTTGTCTTTACAACATTTAAAATTTTTGACAGTTGATATCCTTCAAGTGAAGTAGGTGTTCCACCACCCATATAAATAGTTTGAAGTTTTTTGCCTTCATACATCTTAGAAACAGCTAAAAGTTCTTTGCAAAGCGCTTCTACATACGTATCGGTATCTTTCTTCCATTGTGCAATAGAATAAGATGTAAAAGAACAGTATAAACATCTTGTAGGGCAAAACGGTATACCTATATAAAGACTGTATCCGTTCTTATAATCAATTTTCTTTAATATATTGAATTCATTTTTTGCCGTATCGGTACAAAGCTTAATTCTTTTATCGCTTACAAGATAGACTTCTTTTAAATGTTTTTTTATATCTTCTAAAGACATATCATTTTCAAGCATTTCCATTACTATCTTTGTGGGTCTTATTCCGGTTAGAGTTCCCCAAGTAAGTTCCTTGTTGCCAAGCTTTAAAAGATTTTTATATATATTTCTTTTTAAATCATTTTTGGTATCAAATTTTGTATCTCTAAGCGGTGAACTAAACTCCAATACATTGTCTTTACTTTTGATTTTAATATGATAATCAGTATTGTCCTTTGATAAAAGCAATGAAAGAAATACATCTTCATCTGTGTAAATATATTTTTCCTCCGGATAAAAAGCCATCAAAAGCTCTCTGATATCCTGCTCAAAGGTCATATCTTCCAATAGTAATGAAATCATCTATCTATCCCATGCTTTTCTACATAAATTGCAACAGGATTGAATTTTTTTTCATGTCCTACCGTAGTCATATCCATATGCCCGGGTAATATGTTTACATCTTCCGGCAAAGTAAGGACCTTATCATATATCGACCTTATTATAGTAGGATTATCTCCTCCGTAAAGATCCGTTCTTCCACAGTCCTCTCTAAAAACCGTATCACCCGAGAATAAAATCTTTTCAGACTCTATATAATAGCAACCCGATCCCTTTGTATGTCCCGGTGTAGCGATAAATTTTATATCTTCATCCAGTAAGCGGATAATATCACCATCATTCAACAAGAAATCAGCCTTTGTAACATATCCATGTCCGATAAATGACTTTCCGCCGGATTTATAACTGTCTCCAAGCATTTCCTCATCATTTTTTGATATGTATACTTTTATTTTATATTTTTCCACCAAATCATTTACCGCCATTATATGGTCAAAATGTCCATGTGTAAGAAGTATTGCACTTGGTTTTAACTTATTCTCTTCTATAACTTTGATAATAGACTGCGCCTGGGCAGAAGGATCCACTATCAAACATTCCAAAGTTTCTTTATTGTATGCAACAAACACATTGGTCTGTACCGGACCGAGTGTAAGTACATATATTCCTAATTTATTCATCAGCCTGTAGCCCTTTCAATATCTATTACTCCGTTAATCTGTCTGAGTTTACCGATTAAAGAGTTCAACTCTTCTCTTCCCTTTATATCAAACACAAGATTTATGGTTGAAATATCCTGCTTGTTTGTACGGGCATTCATATTATTGATAGTGATGTTGTTTTCACTGTAAATTCTTATAAGGTCGAATATAAGTCCCTGACGATTGTGCGCAAATATCTGCAATTCTGTTTGATACTTCTCTTCAAGTTTGGCATCTTCAAACTCCTGCCACTCGGCAGGTATAAGTCTTGTTCTGTCATCCGAAGGAAGATTCATCACATTTATACAGTCTGTTCTGTGTATTGAAACTCCTCTGCCCCTTGTAATAAAGCCAACTATCTCATCACCCGGAACAGGATTGCAACATTTTGAAAATCTGACAGCTATATCCTCTATACCCTTTACGGTAATACCGTTTTTAGATTTCTTATGTATTGCCGTATTGTTATTATCACTAAGACTTTCCAAAAGAGCAGACTCGGAAATTTCTTTCTTTGCAACCTTCTTTTGTTCTTCAATCATCTTATTGATGACCTGACCTTCTTTTAAACCACCGTGACCTAAGGATGCCAGAATTGAATCCCAGTCTTTGATTGCATAGCGCTTCATTACCTTTTCCTGGAATTGAGGCTTGTTTATCTCATTCCAGCTTATTCCCTTTGCTTTGCAGTACTTTTCAAGAAGATCCTTACCTCGAAGGATATTGTCCTCTTTAAGCTCGGTCTTAAACCATTGTTGTATCTTAGACTTAGCCTGATTTGACTTGACTATGTTAAGCCAATCCCTACTTGGTCCCTTTGAGTTTTGAGAGGTTATGATTTCGACTCTGTCACCGCTCTTCAACTCATAGTCGATATTTACAAGACGACCGTTAACTCTTGCACCGACCATCTTATTTCCGACAGCCGAATGTATTGAATAAGCAAAGTCTATAGGATTTGAACCTGCAGGCAGGTTCTTAACATCACCATTTGGTGTAAAACAATATACACTGTCAGAAAAAAGATCCAAGTCGCTCTTAATTACCTTTAAAAATTCAGCATTGTCGGAGGTATCCTTTTGCCACTCAAGTATTTGTCTGAGCCAGTTCATCTTGGCATCCTCTGACCCCTGTGCAGATGTACCGCTTCCGCTCTCTTTATATTTCCAGTGAGCGGCGATACCGAACTCTGCAGTCTTATGCATCTCAAATGTTCTTATCTGCACCTCAAAAGGCTGTCCCGTATCTGAGATAAGTGTGGTATGAAGCGACTGATACATGTTCGGTTTCGGCATCGCAATATAGTCTTTGAATCTTCCGGGTATAGGCTTATAGATTTCATGTGCCGTACCTAGAGCCAGATAACATGCGGCCACATCTTCCACAATTATACGGATGGCAAACACATCATAAATCTGGTCCAGAGTCTTATTCTGATTTACCATCTTTTTATATATTGAGAATAAATGTTTTACTCTTCCGCTTATCTGATATTTCATTCCTGTACCGGATAAATGCTCATCGAACTTCTTTATAATCTCATCGACAAATTGCTGTCGTTGTTCTTTTCTGAATGCAAGCTTTTCCGACAGATCATAGTAAACATCAGGATGCAGATACTTTAATGATAAATCGTCAAGCTCAACCTTTATTTTTGAAATACCCAGTCTTTGAGCAATCGGAGAATATATATCCATAGTCTCCCTTGCCTTTTCTTTTTGCTTTTCAGGCTTCATATATTGAAGTGTACGCATATTGTGAAGTCTGTCAGCAAGCTTTATAAGAATAACCCTTATATCCTTTGCCATTGCCAAAAACATCTTTCTTAAGTTTTCAGCCTGCATCTCTATTTTATCATTCTTTAATGAAAGCTGTGTAAGCTTTGTAACACCGTCTACCAAGTTGGCTACATCCACGCCGAATATATTTGATAGCTCTTCAAATGATATAGCCGTATCTTCTATTACATCATGTAAGAGACCTGCGGCTATTGTTTCCTTATCAAGTTCAAGCTCGGCAAGAATAATTGCAACACAAATAGGGTGAATGATATATGGTTCACCCGATTTTCTTTTTTGATCATTATGTGCTTTTTTTGCCAGTTCATAGGCTTTTGATATCATTGTGATATCATCTGAAGGATGATAATGTAATATGATATCAACAAGTTTTTTATACAAGCTTTCCGGCGAAGTAAAATCTGCCGGTTTATCAATAGGTGTTTCTATATTTTCATCCAGAAAGTTCAACTTATCCTCTTTCATTAAATTCCTCATTCTCAGGCTAAAATATTGCAAAGCTATAGTTTGGGTTATATATGTCTAAGCTTTTATTATACGAATATAATGTAAAAAAAGCAAGAAAACCTAAGAAAAAAGGTGCTTTATAAAATGATTATGTAGATTATTACAAACTGTGAATTTAAAGTTTTTAATTATATCAAAAAAATGTTGAGATTTACAAATACTAAATCTCAACATTTTTATCAAACCCTTAAATTTTATTATTAAACTTTATTTTTGATTTTTTGCCAGTAAATATATTATGTAAAATGGGAAAAATACAATCAAACCTATAACTTGAAATAACATTACTAAATACCAAAATGGTAAATGCCTATCTTTATTATATCTCATTTATGTGCACCTCCTTAAACCATAATGTCATTGTCACTCTTTAAATCTATTATTTCAAGTCTATTTTACTGTATTCACTTCTCTGAATGAATTGCCTTGCTTTAATATAGGTGAAAATTTCTTATATAAAGCAATTGTAAGGACTGAAATCATACAACCCTTTAACAGATTTAACGGTGCAACTATCATCAATGCAAAGGTTTGAATACTTGTTACTGCAGGATTTAGTGCACTTCCCATTCCTACAAGTGCACTAAGATCCATTCCATACATCTGTGCAAACTTAGGTAAAAGATACAATGCATTAAAAAGCGATCCGAATACTGTCATTGTAAGTGTTCCTGCTATACTTCCAATCAAAGCTCCTTTTCTTGTTTTGCTGAATATATAAATAATACTTGAAGGAAGGATTAAAGATGCTCCTACACAGAAGTTTGCAAGCTCGCCCACAAATGCTGTGGTAGTTGATCTAAACATTACTTTTAAAAGTATCTTTATAAACTCTGTAAGTATTCCGGCAACCGGACCGAAAGCAAAGGTTACTATCATTATAGGTAACTCGGAAAAGTCAAGTTTGTAAAATGTAGGAGCAAAAGGTACAGGGAACTCAAACATCATGAGTATTGTACTTATGGCACCGAACAAACCGACCATTGCAATCTTTTGAGTGGTAATAACAGGACCTGTATAGCCGGACCTCTTATTTGCTATCTTCTCAAAAAGATATGCAACTAAAAATGTAGCAAATACTATTCCCAGAAACTCTGCTACAAAAACCAAATTTTCAACTACTGTTTTTAACATAACTACCTCCATAGCTTATGCTTCGGAGTGGTTTTCTTCAATGCAAAAACCCCTATATTATCTATAGGGGGCATAAGCAAATGAATTTGAAAACACTCTTCTCTCATCCAGACTATACTGTCGGTTTTGGAATTTCACCAAATCAACTGCTCATGCAGGTCGCAGACTATACTGCCGGTGGGGAATTACGCCCCGCCCCGAAGAAATATTAATTTTTATTAACTTAATTCTAAAACTTTTTATACAAAATGTCAATAGTATTATAGACTCCTTACAGGCATACCGTTAACTTCCACATCATCTTCTATAGGAACGAGAATATATTTTCTTCCGTCTATTATTCTTGTCTCAAGCTTTTCAATAGAGTCCGTATCGGTTTTTACGGTAATGCCGGGTGTTTTAACTTCAAATTTCTTTGTATCTATTACATTATCTGCCAGTACTTCTATATCTGCATCTGCACTTTTCTCATATGATTCCACTGCTTCATCTGATACACCGCTCTTTGAAATAAGCTTAACCATATCATTTTTTGTAAGTACCAAAGGTTCAGGGTTGTCGGAGTTTTCAGCAATCAAATCAAGCATATTTGAACTTAAAGATGACATAACAGGCATTGTAAGCTCATCTCTTAAAATATCATAAAGCACAGCTTCAAAAGTTTCTTTTTGCATAACTGATGACATAGGAGGCTCAACACCTATTATTTCATTTATAAAGCTCTCATTAAGTGCATCATTTTTCTTGCTGAAGTATAATGCCGCATGTATGTCTGTAGTTCTGTCTGTAAATGCAGGGAATAAAAATCCGTGCATAGGCATACCTACTATCCAGTCTCTGACTCTGTTTGCAATTACACCTTCATTGGCAAAATAGCTGAGTGCAGGCTTTGAAAGGCTCACAGGACATATACTGCATAGCAGTGCATGATAAACTTCGGTTGAAGCATCATCCATTGCAAGTTTATCGCTTGCCTTACCCGGAATATCATACATGATATCAATAAGTATTATGTAATAATTTTCGGCATGCTCATAGGATTCTATTACTTTTCTGAAGAATTCATCCAGAAGCAATTCATCATCAAGCCTGCTCTCTCTAAGTTTCATTAAAAATGCATGTGGACTGTCTTCATCTTCATCATCCAAAGAAAAGTCCAAGGTCAGTAATGACTTCCCAATTGCTCCCGACAAGGTCTTTCTGAATATTTCTTCATATTTGAAAGCATCCTCCTCAGGTAATGAATAGAAAGCATCCTTATTCATAAATTTTATATTCTTTTCAGCATCAACATAGCAACCTGCATACTTTGTGATAACATTGGTATCCTTATTAAATTGCTTTTTGATCTCGTTTATTTCTTCTCTAATCATCTTTTTTCACTACTTTCCTGCTTCAATTGCTCCAGATAAATTAAATCTTTTTTTGAAAGATTGGCGATCTCAAGCAAATCCGGTCTGTTAAGATAAGTCCTCTTTATAGACTCTTTTCTACGCCACTCTTCTATATTTTTATGATGCCCTGAAAGAAGCATATCAGGTACCCTAAGTCCCTCATACTCTACAGGTCTTGTATATTGCGGATACTCAAGCAAATTGTCTTCAAATGACTCAAAATCAGCACTTTCATTATTGGTAAGTACTCCGTCTACCATCCTTGCGATTGCATCCATCATTACAAGAGCCGGAAGCTCACCACCTGTAAGTACATAGTCTCCTATGGAGTAACACTGCGCATTTGTAAGTTCAAGTGCTCTCTCATCGACGCCTTCATAATGACCGCAAAGAAAAACTATCTCATCAAGCTTTGCAAGTTCCTTGGCATCATTTTGATCAAACACCTTACCCTGTGGTGAAAGATATATAAGCTTAGCTCTTTTATCCAGTCTGTCACAGATACTTTCATATGCTTTGTGAATAGGCTCAGCCTGCATTACCATTCCTGCACCGCCGCCATATGGATAGTCATCCACTCTTCTATGTTTATCAAGTGTATAATCACGAATATTTATAGCTTCCATTGATATCAAATCATTTTTTATGGCTCTACCTACTATACTTGTGTTCATACACATTTCTATCATTTCAGGAAATAATGTTAAACAAAAAAACTTCATATCTATAAATCCAAAAGTCCGTCCAAAACATGGACTCTAATCTTTCCCTCTTCAAGATCCACATCCAGTATACATTGGCTGATATATGGGAATAATACTTTCTTTTCTCCCATATCCACTTCCATTACATGATTAGCCCCTGTAGGGAATATATCTGTAACCTTACCAAGCAAAATACCTTCTTCATCAATTACATCAAGACCTATAAGATCCGCAATATAGTTTTCATTCTTTTTTAAAGGTGTGGCATTTTGTCTGTCTACAAACAAATCAGTATTCCTAAGTGCCTGTATTTCTTCAGGAGTGTTAAACTGCTTAAACTTTACAAGTGCCATATTTTTTTGAAATCTGACAGTTTCAATATCAAGTGCAGTCTCAACTCCCTTAATATTTGCATATACTTTCTTTATCTTTTTCAATCTGTTTTGGTCATCAGATGTAGGATATACCTTTGCCTCACCTTTTATTCCATGAGAGCTTGTGATGACTCCCACTCTAAATCTATCTATCATTTTGTTCACTTTCAAAAATTACTTAATGCAGCCTTTAAATAACAATAAAGCTACTACAAATGTAGCAGCTTGTTTTGTTATTTTATTTCTAATACTACTTTTTTTTCAGCTCTTATAGATGCTGATTTTATAATAGAACGAATAGCCTTAGCTATCTTTCCTGACTTCCCTATAACCTTGCCCATATCAGCTTCGGCTACAGACAATGTACAGATAGTAGTATCACCATCGATTGTCTCTTCAACTTTTACTTGAGCCGGGTCATCTACCAAAGCTTTTGCTATAACCTCAATGACTTCTTTCATAATCAGTCCTTATTATACTAATCCGGCACTCTTTAAAAGCTTAGCAACTCTGTCAGTTGGCTGTGCACCGTTAGCAAGCCACTTCTTTGTGTTCTCCTCATCAAACTTGATTACGCTTGGCTCAACTGTAGGATCATAGTAACCAACCTCATCGATAAATCTACCGTCTCTTGGTGAACGAGCATCAGCCACTACTACTCTATAGAAAGGTGCCTTCTTCTGTCCCATTCTCTTTAATCTCATCTTAACTGCCATTTTATTATCCTCCTAATAGCTATAAAAATCTATATATGATCAATTCTAATTATTTAGAATAAAATCCGCTAAAAACCTAATTTTCCTCCGAAGAGTCCACCAAGGGCTCCTCTCTTTTTACCATTCTTCATCATGCCGGGGAATTGCTTCATCATCTTTTTCATCTGCTCAAATTGCTTTACAAGTCTGTTGACATCAGCAATATTAACACCTGAACCCTTTGCAATTCTGTTTTTTCTTGAAGGGTTCAAAAGACTCGGATCAAGCCTCTCCTTTTCAGACATACTCTGAATAATAGCTTTTATTTTTATCATCTGACTGTCATCCACCTCAGGCAATGCAGCCTTACCACCGATTCCCGGTAACATGCTGAGTATACTTGCCATGCCACCCATCTTCTCAAGCTGTTCCAGCTGATCAAGGAAATCGTTGAAATCAAAATCAGCTTTGGCAATCTTTTGTGAGAGCTTCTTAGCTTTCTCACTGTCCATATCCATCTCGGCCTTTTCAATAAGAGAAAGGATATCTCCCATGCCGAGAATTCTGCTTGCCATTCTGTCAGGATAAAACTGCTCCAGATCAGAGAGTTTTTCTCCCATTCCTACATAAAGTATCGGCTTACCTGTAACGGCACGTACTGAAAGAGCCGCACCACCTCTGGTATCACCGTCAAGCTTTGTAAGTATTACTCCGGTAATATCAAGCTTTTCATTGAAGGTCTCGGCCACATTTACCGCATCCTGACCTGTCATGGCATCAACCACCAAAATGATATCGTCAACAGTTACATTTTCTTTTATCTCTATCAACTCATTCATCATATCTTCATCGATATGCAGACGACCTGCAGTATCAAGGAATATGATGTTGTGATGATTCTCCTTAGCAAATTCTACAGCTCTTTTAGCAATCTCTGCAGGTTTGTGATCGGTTCCCATCTCAAAGACGGGCACATCCACCTTTTCACCGTTTCTTTTTAACTGCTCTATGGCGGCAGGTCTGTAGATATCACAACCTACAAGAAGTGGAGAATTTCCCTTTTTCTTTAATTTTGCGGCAAGCTTTGCGGTAGTTGTTGTTTTACCTGCACCCTGAAGACCTGCCATCATTATAATAGTTATTTCTCCTGACGGTTTAATCTTTATTTCTGTAGTCTCACTACCCATCAAAGAAACCATCTCATCATTAACTATTTTAATAACCTGTTGAGCCGGTGTAAGTGAATTAAGTACATCAGTACCTGTTGCCTTCTCCTGAATACTCTTTATAAAATCTTTTACAACTTTAAAACTTACGTCAGCCTCAAGAAGTGCCAGCCTTACTTCTTTTAATCCGGCTCTTACATCATCCTCAGTAAGTCTACCCTTGCCTCGAAGATTTTTAAAAACATTTTGAAGTTTTTCCGATAAGCTTTCAAAAGCCATTCAAACCTCCTATACATCCAGTATCTTGAATGAAAGCTCTTCTATCTTTGATATAAGTTCTTCATTCTTTGTGTCCTGATATATCTTAACAATCCTTTGTATCTCTTTTACATAAGATTTTGTTTCATCAAACTTTTTTATCAAACCAAGCTTTTCCTCATAAGAAACCAGTGATTTATTGCATCTTTTTATAAGATCGCTCACACCCTGTCTGCTTATTCCCTCATTTTCAGCAATCTCACTTAGTGAGAAATCATTGAAAACCACATCCTCATAAATTCTTTGCTGATGCTCTGTCAAAAGCTTTCCATAGAAATCATAAAGAATCCCTTGATTGATATATTTTTCTATATCATTATTTTCCATACTGTGAGAGTATAACAGCATAAAAAGAAGCTGTCAAGTGTTTTTACTTGACAGCTTGAAAAAGTGTTTTTACTTGACAGCTTGAAAAATAAATATACATGCCTTAAAACAAATAGATATCTTTTCTATGTCCGACATCAATAAAGATTAAAACAAGTTTATCATCTTGTATTTCGGCTAAAATACGATAGTCTCCAACTCTATATCTCCATTGTCCGCTCCTGTTTGCAGTGAGAGCTTTACCATGTATTCTTGGATTTTCACAGTTTATCAGATTTTTTTCAATCCATGCTTTGATTATCCTTTGAGTTTGTCTATCTAATTTTTTAAATGCTTTATCAAATTTTTCTGTTGTACTTATTTCATAAATCATAAGTCAAGGTCTTTCCAAAGTTCACTAATTGGTCTTGTTTTTAGTGTACCTGACCTTTTCTCAGCCTCATATTCTTCAAAAACTTTAAGATCATATTCGTCTTCAATACGTTCAAGCATAGCAATTCTGATTATTTCAGACAAGGACTTATTATTATGTTTTGCATACGATTTAAAAATGTTCAATTCATTTTCAGGAACTCTCAAACTGATTACAGACATAACTCTCTCCTTTCTTGTGTATTACAATTGTATTACTTAAATTGTATTTTGTCAAATATGACCTTCAAAATTTATTTTTACTGCTGTTTTAATATTGAGTTTTTCAGCATGTCCTTTGCTTCATCCTCACTTAAATCATAGTGATAAAACAATTTGTAGAACTCCTGCGCCTGCTTAACCATATCATACTTGAAATTATCAGGGAAAAGTATTGTTCCGAGCCACTGCATTCCAAGTATTCTGTTTACTGAAGGCGGTCTTCCTACCCAGTTATACGGCAGTGAAGGTGCCTCATAGACTTTGTTGTCTTTTACTGCTCTAAGATTTGCCCAGGCACTGTCGGTTGTTATAAGCTCATACACCTTAGAATCCGCTGTTATAATAACATCAGGATCCCAGTTCATTAACTGCTCCATTGAAACTTGCGCTCCGCTTTTGCTGCCCTTTTCAAGCTTGGCTACATTTTCAGCGCCCATATACTCAATAGTCTCAGAGTGTATAGATCCTGAACCCATAGTTGAAAGCCCATCTTCACCCTCCGCATAGTATACTTTTGGCTTTGTGGTAACTTTTTCGGCATTTGACTTAGCTACATCAAGAGCTTCCTTACAGTAATCAGACAACTTCTTTCCCTGCTCCTCTTCTCCCAACACCTTACCAAGTGTTGTATACGCCTCAGGCAGTTTATCAAATGTTGCGTCTATAAAGATAGCGGGAATATTTGTCTGAGTCTGAATGGTATCCATACCTTCTTTAATATCGTCTTTCGGTTCACCGAGATCAATTACAACCTGCGGTCCTGCCGACATAAGAGCTTCCATATTCAGATTTGCATTTTTACCGTAGAATGCACCGAACTCAGGCTTATCTGCGTATTTAGCATCAATATATTTCATCTGAGCATCCTTAGGCTTTGAACCCCATCCGACCATCTTATCAGGTGCAATGGAGTAAAGCATTATCTGTGCTAAATATCCTGAAGGTGCAATCTTTTCAATATTTGCAGGTAACTCCACCTCTCGACCTGCGGAATCTGTGAACTTTACAGTTTCCTCCTGTGACTTTTGCTCTGTAGCCGTGGCAGTTGTCTGCTCTTTACTGCTCTCCACCGCCTGTGCCGTGGTGGACTGTTCCTGTCCGGTATTCTTTGAAGACTGACTTGAACAGGCTGTAGCCGAGAACATAAGTGTTGACACAATCAGTGCCGATAGAAATTTTTTCATAACTTCTCTCCTTAAATTAAATTTATATAAACCTGAGTTTCACAACCCCGATTTTATTCTGTTACCCTGTAGTAGCTTTTATCTGCACAATTTTTGCACATAACCTTGCCGTCTTTTACTACCTGCCTTAAATCTATTACCTCTTCACCGCATACTTCGCAAACAGCCTCTCCAAGAGGAAGCCCCGGCATATCTTGAGGTTTTATATCTACAAACACTCTTTGGACTGTGAACAAGTCTTCATCTTTTAAATCGGCAAAAAACTCTGCAATGTCTCCGCCATCCGGAGGATAACACCTGTTCTTTCTATAAATTCTGTAAGCTTCTTTAGTATCCATATTTACAAATGTACATGCGGTTTTGCCATAGTCAAGAAATACAAATCTTCGCTTACCTACTTTACATCCTGTAACTGTCATTATTGCATCCGCTATACATCTGTCGGTTTCAACATAAACCTTTAAGTTCTTATAATCTTCTTTTTCACCGAGATTTAAAAGCCTTACAGCATAGATTGCCATTTTAACACCTATTGCCTGCCCGGAACAAAGATGTCCGTGGTAGTTGACGGCTTTTTTAAGTTTCTCCAAATAGTAACTTTTATCAAACATAAGAGCCTTCCTTATAATTTATTTTTCTATTATAAATATACTGAATCTTCTGTATACACTTATAAAATAGGTAAAAGTTTCGCCCAAAGCCTTATACTCTTTTGAGAGCTTACTTTTTTTAAGTATATCCTTTATCTGCTCATTATTATTTTGAGTATAAGATTTCAAAAACCTTATTCCCTCATCTTCATCTCTTACATACTGTCCGTTCTCACATTCCATATCAATCTTTTTATATTTTATTTTCTCTTTTTCAAGGTATAGAATTATGGTTAATGAGTTTTCCTTACAAAATTTACTTGCCTCATCCTGATTCATACCGCTGTCGGATGTAGTATTTTTGATAAGAATAACCCCTTTATCTGCCATATCAAGCATGAGCTTCACATCCTTTGAAGGCCTTGAAAAAAACTTTGCCACTATATAATCCACATTGTGGAACACATTCTCATACACATTTGATCTTATAGGAATTATATTTTTTATGTTGTGTTTTTTTATATTCTTTTCCAATACATCAAGTACCTTATCCTGTATATCGGTTGACACCACAATATTGGCATATTTTGACATAGCAAGTGAAAAATATCCTGTACCGCAACCAAGTTCGGCTACATTTTTATTCTTAATGTAGTCTTTTATCTCATTACAAATTTTTTCATCCATGTTGTTTGTCTCACAACATACTATGTTCCAGTATATTTTATCTTCGTTCCAATTAAACATAGTCTTTAACTCTTCCATTTTATCCTCTGTTATAAGTCTTACAAAACAGGCAGGCATACCGGCGTACCCTCCACATCTTTTATATTGATATCTATTTTATATATTTGTTTTAATATATCAGTATTCAGAGTATCCTTTGTATTGCCGTAACTTAGTACTTTCCCGTTCTTTAATACCAGAGCTTTATCACAAAACATAAGAGAATGCTGCGGATTATGAGAGGATAAAATAACTATATATCCCTCTTTTGAAAGCCTCTGTATTCTCTTCATAACCCTTATTTGATTGCCGTAATCAAGGTTTGATGTAGGTTCATCCATTATAAGTATTTTTGCATCCTGCAACATGGCTCTGGCTATCAAAACAAGCTGTCTCTCTCCTCCGCTTATATCCAGATATCCGCGTTTTTCCAAATCTGCTATATTCAAATAGTTTAAAACTTCTCTTGCTCTGTCATAGTCAGTATCCTTAGGGACCGAAAAACTTCCTATCTTACTTGCCATTCCCATTATCACCACATCTATAACTGTATAGTTAAAATGTGGTGTGTGAACCTGTGGTATATATGCCACCATTCTTGAAATCTCTTTTGCTGAAAGCTTTGAAATATCCTTATCATTTATGAAGATATTTCCTGATTTCGGCTTTAATACTCCAAGCATACATTTAAACAGTGTCGATTTACCGGCACCGTTTTGTCCGAGAACACAAAGTAAAGTATCACTTTCTATTTCAAAATTCACATCATCAAGTATAAGATCTTTTTTATACGCAAAGCTTAAATTGTTAACTTTTATACCCATTTATTTATTCTCCCCCGATTTATATATTAAGTATAAAAACAGCGGAGCGCCTATAAAGGAAGTCAGTATACCAAGCGGTACTTCCGAAGTTGAAATATTCCTTGCAAAATTGTCTACAAAAATCAAAAATGCAGATCCGAGCAATGCGGAACTTATAAGGAGATATCTGTAGTCATATCCCACTATCATCCTTGCAAAATGCGGTATAACAAGCCCTACCCAGCCGATTATTCCGCTTACACTTACACTTGCTGAAGTCATCAGTGTGGCTGTCACAATTATAATAACCTTTAAGACTTTAACATTAATTCCAAGAGTAGCCGCTTCTTCTTCACCCATTGTCAAAATATTTATTCGCCATCTGATAAGCATAAGAGGAATCATAGAAAGTATGATTGGAATACTTACAAATACTGTATCACTCATCTTTATGGATGCAAGCGATCCCATCAACCAATATGTTATTGCCGGCAATGTATTATCGGTATCTGCGATAAGCTTTAGATATGAAATCATAGCTGAAAACAACGAGCCTACCATTATACCAGCCAATATCATACTGAAAGTCTTGTCCGCCCTAGATTTTTCACTTATAAAATATGCCAAACTCACTGCAAAAAGCCCTACAATAAATGATAAAAATGTAGTCTTGGCATATCCTATTGAAAAGAATATCCCAAGTGCCGCACCGAAACCTGCACCGTTTGATGCACCAAGCACTTCTGGAGAAACCATGTTGTTTTTAAAAAGCCCCTGATATACACAACCTGCCACCGACAAAGCACTTCCTATCAGTAAAGCTGCCAGTATTCTCGGCATTCTTATCTGATATATAACTGTATATGTGTTATCATCCCAGGTTTTCTTTAAAGGAATAAACTTTGATAAAAGCACTTTTACTACATTTATCGGATTTATCGAATATTTTCCTATTCCGAATGACATAACAAAAACGGCTGTCAATATTAAAAACATTATAATTATCTTCTTATTTTTACTCATATTTCCCCTACTTTAATCAACGGAATAGTTATATTGATTATATAAATCATTATATATTCCGTAATAAGCATATATGTTGATATAAATACTACGAATTTTATTATATTATTGTAACTTATATTTTACTCTTTTTCAATTATAAAATCGATTAATTCAATAAAAAGTAGAAGTTTTATCGAGTATAATAATAAATATTTAGTATTAAATATCCTTAAATCTAATAAAACAACATAAAAAGAGGTGTGTGAAAAGGAAATTCCATTTACACACACCTCAGATGTTTTAATATGATAGTGAAATACTATCTGTTCATATATTTATACTTCTATATTGTAAATTTCTTTTAAGAAAACTTTTTCATCCGAAATACATTTTTCCAATATACCGGCTTTTTTTAAGCCGACTGCAATTGCAACAGATCTGGCCTGGCAGTTGATGGATTTATTCGGATTAAACTCAATATCTGTAAATGCCTCATACATATCAAGTTCTTCCAAATACTTCTTATTTTTAGCTAAGGCATTTATGTAGATCCAATTATAGAAAAAATCTTTAGGTTCGCTTTTAAAATCTTTTCCGAACAAATTAAATCCTATTACCTTTCCGCTTTCTCTTAAGCGGCTATCTTTCTTTGCCTCCCACGGTTTAACATCATATAAATCTGTATACGGTCCACCATGTTCAAAGACTTTACTTCCTTGAAATACATATTCAAGTTTATATTGACTCCCATTTATACAGGTCAACAAGTTAAAGGCACTTAGGTTTATTCCAAGCTTATTCTCTCCCTTAGTTGAAATCTCTAAAACATTACCTCCACCTTGTTCTTTATAAGAATTGTGAAGAGAGTTGATTGATTTTTTCTTTTGACTTTCAGAAAATCCTGCAAAATACTCAAATTCAATTGTTTTCTCTGTATAAAAAGGATACTTATCCTTTGCAATAAATATAGGTCTTTTTGCCATAAATTCCCCCTTATAATTTTCTTTATTTTACCCCATCAAATCAAAAAACGATATCTGATTACTCTCCGGCAAATCACCCAGCAAGTTCAAACTGTCAAGAAGTTCGCATGTACTCTTTCCGACCTTGGCTCTTGACATAAAATCATCTTTTGAAATGAAAGGTCCGGCCTTTGTTGCATTGACTATGGATGTTGCGGCAGTTTCTCCAAGGCCTTCAATACTTGAAAGCGAAGGCATTATTTTACCGTCATCCATTATTTGAAACTTTGTAGGATGCACTTTGAAAAGATCAATCTTTGCAAATTCAAAACCTCTGGCGTACATCTCCTGTGCTATTCTCATATCACGAAGAGTATCCGCATATTTGGCTGTGGTATCAGGATTTTTCTTATACTGAGCAATATTAAACTCAAGTTTATCCTTTCCCATACACATAAGAGAATAGTTAAATCCTGTAGCTCTTATAGTAAAATATGCCGTATAATATGCCAAAGGATAAAATATCTTACAGTAAGCAATTCTCCATGCCATCATAACATAGGCCGCCGCATGAGCTTTAGGGAACATATACTTTATTTTCTTACAGGACCAGATATACCAGCCAGGCACACCCTTTTCCTCCATATGTTCCACCCATTCGTCTGTAAGTCCCTTACCCTTTCTTACACTCTCCATTATCTTAAATGATTCACCCTCATCAAGTCCCTGTTCTATAAGATAAATCATGATATCATCTCTGGTGCAGATGGCTGTTCTGATGGTTGCCTTGCCTTCAAGTATCAAGGTCTGTGCATTTCCAAGCCAAACATCGGTACCATGTGCAAGTCCTGCAATTCTTACAAGGTCTGAAAGTCCCTGTGGCTTGGTATCAATTAACATTTGCATAGCAAAGTCGGTACCAAACTCCGGTACTCCTAAGGCACCAAGCGGACAGTCAAGTATATCCTTCGGCTCAATACCAAGTGCCGAAGTGTTTTGGAACAGACTCATTGTCTCCTTTGAATCCAGTGGAATATCCTTTACAGGATCAATACCTGTAAGGTCTTGAAGCATTCTTATCATTGTAGGATCCTGATGTCCCAGTATATCAAGTTTCAAAAGATTGTGGTCAATAGCATGATAATCAAAATGTGTGGTAATGGTCTTTGTTGTCATATCATTTGCCGGTCTTTGCACCGGTGTAAATGTATATATTTCCTCACCATGAGGCAATACTATTATACCTCCCGGGTGCTGACCTGTAGTTCTTCTTACACCTTCACAGCCTACAGCAAGTCTGTTTATTTCACATTTTCTCTTACTCTCATTTTTATCATCAAAGTAATGCTTTACATAACCGTATGCCGTCTTGTTTGCCAGAGTACCGACTGTTCCGGCTCTGTAAGTATAACCCTTACCGAATATCACCTCGGTATATTCATGGGCATTTGGCTGATATTCTCCTGAGAAGTTCAAATCGATATCGGGCTCTTTATCTCCCTTAAATCCAAGGAAAGTCTCAAAAGGAATATCAAATCCGTCTTTTTTAAGCTTCTTACCGCATTTCGGACAAATCTTATCAGGCATATCACAGCCTGCCATTCCCGCAAACGCCTTTACCTCAGGTGAATCAAAGTCCACATATTTACAATCACAGTAATAATGTGCAGGTAGCGGATTAACCTCTGTTATTCCTGATGTATATGCGGCAAAAGAAGAACCTACAGATCCTCTTGAACCGACAAGGTAGCCGTCTTCGTTGCTCTTTTCCACCAGCTTTTTTGCAATAATGTACATAACCGCAAATCCGTTTGAGATAATGGAGTTCAGCTCTTTTTTCAGTCTGTCTTCCACTATCTTAGGCAATACTTCACCATACTGCTCATGTGCTTTCTTGTAACATGCATTGGTCAAATCCTCATCCGAATTTTCTATGACAGGAGGACATTTATCAGGTCTTACCGGTGATATCACCTCCACCATATCTGCAATCATCCTTGTATTTGTAACAACCACTTCATAGGCTTTTTCACTGCCGAGGTATTCAAATTCATCAAGCATCTCTTTAGTTGTACGAAGATATAGAGGCGGCTGTGTATCCGCATCCTTATATCCCTTTCCATAGAATATAATTCTTCGATATATTTCATCCTCAGGATTCAAAAAATGCACATCACAGGTGGCAACTACAGGCTTTTCATATACATTTCCAAGCTCTACAATCCTTCTGTTGATATCCTGAAGATCTTCTATAGAATGAATATCATTTTGTTCATCTTCCAAAAGGAACATATTGTTGCCTATAGGTTGAATCTCAAGATAATCATAGAATGATACTATTCTGTTTAATTCATCATCTGTAGCATCATCTAAAATAGCCTTATAAACCTCTCCCTGTTCACAGGCGCTTCCTATAATCAGTCCCTCTCTCATCTTTGAAAGAATTGACTTAGGTATTCTGGGTCTTTTATTAAAGAAATCGATATGTGATAAAGAAATCAATTTATAAAGATTTATTCTTCCGATATCATTTTTTGCAAGTATTATTACATGATTGTATTTGGTTTTCTTTACAATATCCGCATTTGTCTCACCTAAACTTGCTACCTCTGCTAATTTTGACAGCCCCCTTGCTTTAAGTCTTTTTATAAACTCCACCCATATCTGTGCCGTAGCTTCGGCATCATTTACTGCTCTATGATGGCCTTCAAGTGATATATTTAAAGCCTTACATACCGTATCCAGCTTAAATCTGTTAAGATCAGGCAGAAGTAATCTTGCCATTGCTACGGTATCTATTATAGAAGGATTGTACTCTCTGTTTATCCTCTTTGCATTCTCACGTATAAAGCCGGTATCAAAGCCTGCATTATGTGCAACTATAATATAATCCTCGCAAAAATCCAAAAAATCCGGAAGTATATCTTCGATAACAGGGGCATTCATTACCATTGCATCGTTTATATGTGTAAGTTCCTCTATCTTAAAAGGAATTGGTCTTCTTGGATTTACAAATGTAGAAAACCTGTCAACTATCTCCCCCTTTACAACCTTTACAGCACCAATCTCTGTGATGGCATCGTTTTTTGCAGAAAAACCTGTGGTCTCTATATCAAATACTATAAAACCGTCATCCAAGGTTTTATCCATAGGATTGGTCACAAGTTCTTTTAAATCATCTACCAGATAACCTTCTACGCCATATATTATCTTAGGTGGATTCTTCACATGGCTGGCTTCGGTAAAGCCTTGAATATTTCCATGATCTGTAATTGCAATTGCATCCATACCCCAGTTTTTAGCCTGATTTATGATATCGGAAGCTGAAGAAACACCGTCAAAATCGCTCATCTTTGTGTGACAATGAAGCTCCACTCTTTTTATAGGCTCATTATCCGTTCTTATATTTTCTTCAAACTTCTCACATTTTTTAATTCCCTTTATAGAAGATATAGTAAGCTCACTGTCAAATTTATCAATCAGAGCCATACCGTTTACTTTTATGTAATTTCCCTTGACTATATTTGCATTAACAGCATCCAACTGCTCGCCACGAACAAACATCTTTACATAAATAGAATCGCTGAAATCTGTAATTGCAAAAATATAAAGTGTAGAATCACTTCTTTCAAGATATCTGCTTTCAACTTCTATTATCTTTCCTCTGACAGTGACTTCTCCAATCTCTCCGATAAGGTCTGAGAGTTTTATAAAATTGTCATCAAAATCTCTTCCGTAAATAACATCCGGATTATCAGACTTTTGTTTTGTAAATTTAGGAGTATATCCTTTTTTATCAAAGCCTTTGTTTCCGAACTTTTTCTTACCGTTATCATTTTGGGAATTTGACTTTGCTGTAGCTTCATTTGGTTTTGCAGCTTCATTATTTTCACCGCTTTCCCAGGCCGCATTTGCATTTCCGGTAACAAAATCACTGTTATCGCTTTTCTTTGTAACAGTTCGCTCGGCATACTCTATCTCTTCGTTCTTTTCTTTTCTTGCAATAAACTTATGCCTTACCGTACAAAGTATTCCACATCTTTCATTAAATATTTTTTCAAGTATTCTTACAAGCTCATCAATTACACTTTCATTTAAAGGATTTTTCTCAACCGTCATGTCCATGTATGAACCGTCAAATGTAATACAGGCATTGTTTAAAATAACATACTGGGATATCTTATAGTTTTTTATTTCCAGAAGTATGCTCTCTCTATATGCCTCAAAAAGGTTCTTGGCGGTATATTGGCTTGATAGTTTGAATTTTTCAAATATTTTAATTTTAACATTCTTCTTTGGAAACATCTTATCCTTTATAAGCTTTTCCAAATCAAGGATTGTTTTCTTCTCTATTATTCTCTCGGCAATGATATTTATCTTTATCAAAGACATATCATTGCTGGCGCTTACTTTTTCCACAAAAACAAAGTTTAAAAGTTCATCAATATGACCTGAACATTCTAAACTTTGAAAAACATCTTTGAATTTTTTTAACATTCTATGCCTCTTTTGACAATATATCAAGTTCCTCTTTAAGGGCTGCCAAAAGTTCATTCTCCGGCAATTTCTTCACAACCTTGCCCTTCTTTATCAAAAGCCCTTCACCTATTCCACCGGCAATTCCTATGTCGGCTTCCTTTGCTTCTCCCGGTCCGTTTACCACGCATCCCATTACTGCGACCTTTATATTAAGATCATAACCTTCTACAAGCTTTTCAACCTTACCTGCAAGACCTATCAGATCAATATTTGTTCTTCCGCATGTAGGACAGGATACAACTTCAATACCGCCCTTTCTCAGGCCGAGATTGTTTAATATAAGCTTTGCCGCAAAGATTTCTTCTACCGGATCACCTGTAAGAGATACTCTGACAGTATCACCTATACCCTGATATAATATAATACCAAGGCCGAGGGATGACTTTATCATACCTCTTTTTACCGTTCCGGATTCCGTAATACCTATATGAAGAGGATAGTCGGTCTTTTGTGAAATAAGCTCATGTGCCTTTACACACATCATTACATCGGAAGATTTGATACTTATAACCAGATTGTTATAATCCATATCCTCTATAATTTTAACCTTATCAAGTGCAGACTCTACAATACCTTCAGCAGTGACACCGCCATATTTTTCTATAAGATTTTTCTCCAAAGAACCTGAGTTTACCCCGACTCTTATAGGAAGATTTCTTTCTTTGCAGGCATCCACTACAGCTTTTATTCTTTCACTGCTTCCGATATTTCCGGGATTTATCCTTATCTTATCACAACCTGACTTTATAGCCTCAAGTGCCAGTCTGTAGTCAAAATGAATATCTGCAACAAGAGGTATATGTATCTGCTTTTTAATCTCGGAGATTGCCGAAGCGGCCTCCGAATTTGGTACTGCAACTCTTATTATGTCACATCCTGCGTCCTCAAGTCTTAAAATCTGATCTACAGTTGCTTTAACATCCTCAGTCTTTGTATTACACATCGACTGTATAAGAATAGGCATGTCACCGCCTATATATTTATCTCCTATTTGTACTAATCTTGTTTTCTTTCTCATTATTTACTCCAATGATGTTTAGCATCATATAATCTTTCTTATATCATTAAACATTACAAAAACCATCAAAAGCATTAAGAGAGCAAAACCTGCAAAATGAATATAGCCTTCCACTTTTCTGTTTAACGGTCGTCTAAATATCGCCTCAAGGAATAAAAAGATAAGTCTTCCGCCGTCAAGTGCCGGTAGTGGAAGTAAATTCATTACTCCAAGGTTTGCGCTTAAAAGCAAAACCATCTGTGACAATGAAAGCAGCACAACAAATATTCCATACGGTTTTGATTCATTTACCGTAGTTCCAATCATATTTACAATACCTACAGGTCCGCTTATCTCACTTGCCCTTGCTCTGCCTCTGAGAAGGTATATAAGTGAATCAACAGTCATGGAAATTGTATATTTTACTTCCAAAACAGAATACTTCAGTACAGAAAAAGGATTTTTCAGCTTTTCATATCCTGAGCTTTTTATACCTATCATATATTGAGAGTATTCCTCATTATACACAGGTGTAACGGTTATTGTTTGTTTTTCATTATTTCTTTTTACTGTAAGTGTAATATCCTTACCCTGATTCATAAACAGATATGTGGAAACACTTCTGTAAAAATCAATCTCTCTTCCGTTAATTTTTTCTATCTCATCGCCTACCATAAGCCCTGAGATCTCAGCCGGAAGTCCTGATACAAATCCGCTTATAACAGGTTTATCCACGCCTACATTTGCAACTATAAATATGGCAACTAAAAATGCTAAGATAAAGTTAAAAAAAGGTCCTGCCGCAATAGTGGCAATTCTACCTAAAAGCGGTGCACTGTTAAAGCTTCCCGGTGCATCTTCATCCTCATCTTCTCCATACATGGCGCAGGAACCGCCAAGCGGTAAGAGTTTCAGTGAGTACCTGGTCTCTTTTCCTTTTACAGAAAAAATTCTAGGTCCCATACCTACAGAAAACTCTACAACTTTTACTCCTGAGAGTTTGGCAAAAAGAAAATGTCCAAACTCATGTATTAAAACTATTATTCCAAAAATAATCAGTGCAATAACTATATTCAAATTTTTATCCTTTCCAGATATTCTTCGGTCCATTGTTTCAATGATAGGATATCCTCAAGAGACGGATTCTCCTTGAACTGATGATTTTCTATGGCAAGACCTATGAGACGCGGTATATCTGTAAATCCAATCTTTTTATTTAAGAATTTATCTACAGCCCATTCATTGGCGGCATTTAAAACTGTAGGTGCACTTCCACCCTTTTTGCCTGCCGATATAGCCATCTTGAGTCCTTCAAATACATCCAAATCAGGTTTTGAAAAGTTTAAAGTTGAAAGTTTTGAAAAGTTCACTCTTTCCTCAGATATATATCTTCTCTCCGGATAAAAAATAGCGTAGGAAATAGGCAACTTCATATCAGGTGTACCAAGCTGTGCTAAAATTCCGTTATCTTTAAACTCTACCATAGAATGAATGATGGATTCTTTCTGTATTACAACTTCAATATCATCAATATCCACATCAAATAAATGCGACGCCTCAATTATCTCCAATCCCTTGTTGATCATTGTAGCAGAATCGATGGTGATTTTTTTGCCCATACTCCAATTCGGATGCTTTAGAGCATCTTCAAGAGTAACATTTTCTAACTCTTCCTTACTGAATCCTCTAAAAGGACCTCCTGAAGCGGTAAGCAAGATCTTCTTGATAGGATTGTTTTTATCAAGGCATTGAAAAATAGCACTGTGTTCAGAGTCAACAGGATATATATTAATACCAATATCCTTTGCAAGCGGCATTATAATATGACCTGCGCAAACAAGTGTCTCCTTATTTGCAAGTGCAATATCCTTCTTTGCCTTAATTGCCGCAATAGTAGGTTCTATACCTATCATACCTACAACAGCCGTTACCACTATATCCGCATCACAAACAGTGGCAACCTCTATCAGTCCTTCCATACCGAAGCTCACCTTTACATTCAAATCCTTTACTTTATCTGAAAGAATTTTAGCATCAGCTTCCTCCCATATGGCAACCACCTTAGGCTTGAACTCTCGTATCTGCTTTTCCAGTAAATCTATATTTTTATGTGCGGAAAGTGCTACCACTTCCACATCATTATTTATTCTCACTATATCAAGTGTTTGTGTTCCTATGGATCCTGTGGACCCCAAAATAGATATTTTTTTCATTTATTTAACCCAAAAAATATATTGCAAAAAAGATTGCAGGAGCGGTGAATATCATACTATCAAATCTGTCTAGTATGCCACCATGTCCCGGAATCAAATTTCCATAGTCTTTTATATCATGATTTCTCTTTATAGCTGAGGCAAGTGCATCTCCAACCTGTGATATTACAGAACCTATGGCACATGAAGCCGCACAGGTAAATATAGGTGAGAAAGTACTTGTAAAATGTCCCGACAATATAAAGCCGAATATACCTCCTATAAGAGCGGCACCCAAAACTCCGCCTATACTGCCTTCTACAGACTTCTTAGGACTTAGTACAGGAGCTATTTTGTGCTTACCGAAAAGTGATCCTACTGCATATGCACATGTATCCGAGCCCCAGCTGGATATAAGTATCAGCCATGCAAGATACTGTCCGTCCTCATATGTTCTGGTATTGTAAACATATGAAAACAGTATTGGAATATACATCACTCCCATAAATATAAGTGATATCTCCTCGGTCTTATACTTTGGAAATGTAAATACATATATTGCAAAAATAAGCATAAGAAATGCTATCACTGAAAAGAATATATATTGATTTAATTTAAAATAAATCAAGCAATAATATATCAATGAATACACATATCCAAGATATGCAATATTTTTCTTATCAAGGTCCAAAGCTCTGTAAAACTCAAATAAACCTATAAAGGAAATCAATGCGGATAATATTATAAGCGGTAAATTACCGATATAAAAAGCCAAGATAGCCACTATCAAAAGTCCTATTCCACTTATCAGTCTGGTAAAAAACATTAACGACCTCCAAATCTCCTCTGTCTTTTGCTGTAGCTCTCAACAGCCTTCAAAAGCTCTTCCTTATCAAAATCCGGCCACAAGGTATCCGTAATATAAAACTCACTGTATGCTATCTGCCAAAGTAAGAAGTTTGAAACTCTCAGCTCACCGCTTGTACGAATAAGCAAATCCGGATCCGGTAAATTCTTTGTATCTAAATATGAGGATATAAGCTCCTCATTTATATTCTCTTTTGAAATAACTCCGGCGGCGGCATCATCCACTATATGCTCTATAGCTCTTTTTATCTCATCTCTTCCACCGTAATTTATTGCAAATGCAAAAGTCATACCGGTGTTTTTACTTGTTGCATCCACAAGCTTTTGAATTCCTTTTCTGATATCGGGATCAAATCTGCTCTCATCACCGATCATTACAGCCTTTACATTGTTTTTATTTGCAACATCAATAAGCTTCACCATGTAAAATCTGAGAAGCTTCATCAAAGCACTTACTTCCACAGCGGATCTTTTCCAATTCTCTGTAGAAAAAGCGTATACTGTAAGGCACTCCACTCCAAGTCGTACACAGTCCTCAACAGTTTTTTCGAGCGCCTCACATCCGGCTTTATGTCCCATTGCTCTTGGAAGGTTTCTTCTTTCAGCCCATCTGCCATTGCCGTCCAGTATTATGGCAATGCTTTTCGGTATAACTAAGTTTTCCAAATTTATACTCCATTCACTTTAAATTATAAAACAAGAAGGTGGAAGCCCACCTTCTTAAACTTTAGAAACTGTTTGTCTCTACTGATATGAAGTCGGCTAATTAAACTGTTAATATTTCCTTTGACTTGTCTTCAATAGCCTTATCTACTCTCTCAATAGCCTTATCTGTAATCTTTTGTATTTTATTTTCGCCGTCCTTTAAATCATCCTCTGTGAACTCTCCGGCCTTTTCAAGTTTTTTGATGGCATCTATAGCATCACGTCTGATATTTCTGACAGCAACCTTACATGCCTCACCTTTTTTCTTTACATCCTTAACAAGCTCTTTTCTTCTCTCTTCTGTAAGCTCAGGGAAGATAAGTCTGATACATGAACCGTCATTTGTAGGATTGATACCAAGGTCCGACAAATTGATAGCCTTCTCGATTTCCTTTAAAAGAGACTTCTCCCAAGGTGATATCTGTATAATTCTTGGCTCAGGAACTGAAATGTTTCCTACCTGATGAATAGGTGTAGGTGTTCCGTAATATTCAACTTTTATTCTGTCAAGTACATGAGGGTTAGCTCTTCCTGCTCTGATTGAAGCGTATTCCTCAAGCAAAACATCGATAGATTTAGTCATCTTCTCTTCAAACTTTTTAATACTCTCTTGCATAAAATCTCCTTAAAAATTATGTTTATTAAATATAATACAATTTACACTGTCACAATTGTTCCGTTTATCTTACCGTCAAGTGCATTTTTTATAGAATTCTCTTCATTTAAATCAAACACTGCAAGCGGCATCTTATGCTCAAGACAAATTACTGAAGCGGTCAAATCCACTACAGCAAGTCTCTTATCAATAACTTCCTGAATTGTAAGTGTGTCATACTTCTTGGCATTAGGATCGACCTTAGGATCTGCATTATATACTCCGTCAATAGACTTTGCCAAAAGTATCATATCTACATCCATCTCTATAGCTCTTAAAACTATACCTGTATCTGTAGAGAAGTATGGGTGACCTGTACCGCCACCGAAGAATACAACCTTACCCTCTTTAAATCTTTCATTTACTCTGTCTTTTGAAAAGATCTCCGCCATATCTCCACATGCAAATGCTGAAAAGATTGCAGTATCTATTCCCTCAGAACGGAAAATCTCAGATACATAAATACAGTTCATAATGGTTGCGAGCATTCCTATCTGATCCGCCTTTGTTCTGTCTATAGCCTCAGACGTTCTGCCTCTCCAATAGTTACCTCCACCGATAACAATACCTATATTTGTACCTGCAGCCAAGGAAGGCTTTAATTGCTTTGCAATATCTCTTACTTTATCTTCGTTGTAACCGCCTTCAGGTTTAGCCAAAGCTTCACCGCTCAGTTTCAACATTACTCTTTTATTTTGCATAGATTCTTCTATCCTTTTTAATTGGAATTATGACACAAGTATACCATAGGGAAAATAGTTATACAATGTCAAAATAAACCCTTAAAGTTTGCACAAAGAAAATTTATTTCCACTCAAAACTCTTTGCCATCAGCTCCGCCGCCTTGTTTACAGACTCATCATTGTCAAAGTTTGACATAAATACCATCACATATTTTTTATCTCTTAATATATAGTATTGACGATCTATCTCATCACTGTCATTAAACTTGATATCAAATATATACATTATATCTCCTGCATCGGTTTTTCCCGATGAACCGTAAACTACAGCATCCATACCGTATTGTTTGATTTGCATATTTAACTGCCATGTGGTAGACTCGGCAAACCTTTCACTTTCATCCAAGTTGTAATTTTGATGTCCGGTATTTATAGAGATATTATTTGGTCTTGCATCATGTTCATGACCCTCCACAACATAAAAATATCTTCCGCCTCCCGACTGTTCCTTTGCTTCACCGAATCCATCAGCCACGATAAAGCTTCCAAACTCCTTTTCAACTCTCTTTGAGTCTTTAGTGGCGGCATCATCTTTTTGTGTGGCTTCCACCGTACTCTCATCCGCTTTTGCAGTCGCCGCTACATCCGCCTGTTTATTTCCACAAGCAGAAAGCATTACAATCATTAAAGGTAACAGATATAAACTCTTTTTCATAAATTATGTCCTCCCGGAAGTTAAAATGTAAGGTTTTAAGAACTGTAAACCTAAGTATATTGTACTACTAACTTATACTTCCTGTACATATGGTTAAGAAATAAATTTTGTTTGCTCCCGAATCTTTTAAGACTTTTGCACATTTTTCTATAGTTGTACCTGTAGTATATACATCATCAACAATCAAAATATTTTTAATATTTGAAGGCAAATCCCTTACTATGAATGCATTGTCAAGGTTGTGAAGCCTCTCCGTTCTGCTTAAGCCCTTTTGATCTATAGTCTTTTTTACTCTGCAAAGGCAGTCATGTAATACAGGTATATCCAGATACTTTGATAAGTTCTTTGCCAATATATCGGACTGATTAAAACCTCTCATCCTCTTTCGTGAGCTGTGAAGGGGAACAGGCATGATACAGTCAATATTTGAGACTTTAATAAACTTTTCATAGCGAATTGCCATTAGCTTTGCAAAGCCTTCAATATATTCTCTTTTGTTATCATACTTAATTTTAAGTATGATATGCCTCATCTCATCGGTATAATTACAAAGTCCTCTTCCGGCTTCAAACTCTCTGTCTGAATTACACTCGTCACAGTAGGCGGAATCTTCTGAAATTATTTCCTTACCGCATTTAATACAATATGGCTCTTTCACAAAAGAGAGCTTTTTTATGCATGTCTTACATATAAGATGACCTTTTTCATTTACTATCTCTTCACACACAGGACATCTTCTCGGGTAAATAATATCAACTATGTTTTTAAATATGTCCTAATCCTCCTTAGATAACATGGAAAGTTCAATTATTTTGGATTTTAAACCGGTATATCTTGCCATCTCCTTAGTATTTTGAATCATACTGTAAAACACTTCAGGAATACCTACAAGTACCACACATTTTTTTGCTCTTGTAACAGCCGTATATATAAGATTTCTGTTCATAAGCATTGCAGGTCCCTTATAAATGGGAATAATTACAGCCGGATACTCACTTCCCTGTGATTTATGAACTGTAATAGCATATGCAAGTTCAATCTCATTAAACTCAGAAAACTCATAATTTGAAACCTTACCGTCATCAAAACAAATGGTGAAGCTTTCCGAAAACATATCTATTTCTTTAATTATTCCGGTATCACCATTGTAAACTCCAAGTCCCTTATCTACCGGCAGATGTTTTTCATTGTATACGAACCACTCTTTTTGGTAATTGTTTTTTATCTGCATTACCTTATCACCTTCTCTAAAGACTGTGGCATCATATTCTTTTTCTTTTTTGGAGTTACTTGCAGGATTAAGTTTATTTTGTAAAAATGAATTTAACAGCTCCACTCCGAGAGGACCCTTTCTCATAGGTGTCATAACCTGAAGTTCATTTGTAGATGCTTTTACATATGAAGGAAGTTTATCTCTTATAAGGGAAATAACGGAAGCCATTACATGCTCGGGATTACTCTGTTTGATAAAAATAAAATCATTACTTTTCTTACCCAGATCAATCTCTTCATTTGTCATTATTTTATGAGCGTTTACAACAATATCACTTCCCGTGGACTGGCGGAATATCTTATTAAGCCTTACAACATTAAAACAATTTGAATCAATCATGTCTTTTAACACTGTTCCCGGTCCTACACTTGGAAGCTGATTTATATCTCCTACCAGAATCAGTCTGGTTCCTATTGCTACAGCCTTTAAAAGTGCATTCATAAGGAAAATATCCACCATACTGACTTCATCCACTATAAGTACATCTGACTCAAGAGGATTGTCTTCATTTCTCTCAAAATGAGTGCCTATATTGCTCGAATTATCACTGTTATTAGGTGTTATTTCCAGAAGTCTGTGAATGGTTTTCGCTTCATATGATGTGGCTTCAGACATCCTCTTTGCAGCTCTTCCCGTAGGTGCTGCGAGCGCAATGCTTTCGCCTTCGCTCTCAAAGTATTTGATAATAGTATTTATAGTTGTAGTCTTTCCGGTTCCCGGTCCTCCGGTAATTATTATAAGACCGCTGCTTATGGATTCTATTACCGCCTGCCTTTGCAAGTCATCAAGGACAATACCTTCTTTATCCTCAATCTTTAGAATTTTCTCTTCTATCTTTTCTATATCATACTTTGCTTTTATATTGATATCTGTCAGCATTTTTGCTACGGCAAGCTCAGTATAATAACACTGTGAAAGATAAACTTGAGTTTCTTCATTTTTCTTCACAACGATTCTTTTTTCCATCTGCATCTCTGAAAGTAAAGAATCAAAGTCAAATATATTTTCACCGAATAAATCAAGGAATTCAGCATTTAAAACTGTATCAGGCAGATATAGATGTCCGGACATCATGGCATTTGATAGAATATACTCCACCCCGGCAATGGCACGAAACTTGGAATCGGCTGTAATACCGACCTTTTTGGCAATATCGTCTGCAATCTTAAAACCTATACCGTCTATATCATCTGCAAGTTTGTATGGATTGGTCTCTATTATAGTATATATTTTACTTCCGTATTCCATATATATCTTTGCGGAAAGCTTCATGCTGATACCGAACTTTTGCAAAAAAATCATAGCATCACGCATGGACTTTTTTTCCTGTATCTGTTCGCTTATTGATCTTGCAAGCTTTTCACTTACACCTTTGACTTCAGCCAGTCTCTCAGGTTCTTCTTCCATAACCCTTAGAGTATCCATCTTAAATTTTTTGACAATTCTTTTTGCCAGTGCCTCGCCTACACCCTTTATTGCGGAAGATTCCAGATACTTTTGTATACTGTCAAGTTCTCTAGGCTCGATTATTTCGTATTCATCGACAAAAAGCTGCTCTCCATAGTTTGGATGCAGCTTCATATTTCCCTTTGCCTTTATAAATTCGCCTTCAGCGATATAGTTGAAGGTACCGACAAGGACATAGTCGTCATCATCGGCCTCCACGCTGAGCACAGTATAGCCATTTGTTTCATTCCTATAAATGATTTTTTCGATATAGCCTGATACTGTTGACATATTATTTTTTAGAATCTCCCTTATTACCGGTTCTAAATTCGATAAACTTACCTGTACCTATAGCAACAGCTGTCAAAGGATTGTCAGCTATTACAGTGTTGATACCTGTCTTTTCCTCAATAAGAGCATCAAGACCTGAAAGTAATGCACCACCGCCGGTAAGTACAATACCTCTGTCATATACATCGGCCGCAAGCTCAGGTGGTGTTCTCTCCAAAACATTGTGAACAGAGTCTACGATCTGCATTGCAGGCTCTCTGAGTGCCTCTAAAGTTTCATCAGAGTTAACCTCTATGGTCTTTGGAAGTCCTGTTACAAGGTTTCTACCCTTAACTTCCATAGTAAGAACCTCAGGTCTTCTGTATGCTGCACCGATATTAATCTTAATTTCTTCCGCTGTTCTCTCACCGATCAAAAGATTATGCTTCTTTCTCATATATCTTACGATAGACTCATCGAAATCGTCACCCGCAATCTTAATTGATGTACTTACAACAGTACCTCCAAGAGATATAACCGCAATATCCGCTGTACCTCCACCGATATCAACTATCATGTTTCCTACAGCCTTCTCAATATCAATTCCTGCACCTATAGCGGCAGCTACAGGCTCCTCAATAATCTTAACTTCTCTTGCACCTGCAGAATATGTTGCATCCTCTACAGCCTTCTTCTCGACCTCAGTAGCACCTGACGGGATACATACTGCAATTCTAGGCTTTCTGAAAGTCTTCTTTCCTACAGCCTTGTCGATAAAGTACTTTAACATCTTTTCTGTAATTGTATAATCTGAAATAACACCCTGACGAAGCGGTCTTACCGCCACAATATTTCCCGGTGTTCTTCCGATCATAAGTCTGGCTTCTTCACCTATGGCCTGTATCTTGCCGTTTTCTCTATCTATAGCTACAACACTTGGCTCTTTTAAAACAACACCCTTGCCCTTTATATAAACTAAGATACTTGCTGTTCCAAGATCTATACCAATGTCATTGGATGTAAACCAAAACATATTCTCCTCCAAACTACTTATTATAAATTTTAATGTAACACACTGTATACTATTCTACAACAAATAATGAAATTAGCCAATATCAATATTTAGAAATAAATTATAAAGAAATACGATATTTCTATGTAAAACCGCTTTTGACTAAAATTATGAGGCAAAAACTTGAAAACCGATCGTTGATTTCTTCTCTTCAAAAACATTTACGTCACAAAAATCTTCCCTTTTTAATATATATTCAATATCAGCTTCAACTTCATCTCCTCTGTAATTTCTTAATGCGAAGTTTAAAACAGCCCTTTCCACAAGATTTCTGCAAAATCTTCCGTTTCCGCTCTCAATGTTTTTTGTAGAGCTCGCACAGATTTCTTTAATAAATGCCTTTGCATTATTATCTACTAAAAATCCTCTTTTACCTGCTTCAAGCTCACAAATATCTGCCAGTTCATCTGTAGTATAGTCGTCAAATCTCACTCTAAAAGGTACTCTTGATCTAAGTCCGGTATTTCGCAAGAAAAACTTCTCCATCTCATCAGGATAGCCTGAAAATATTACGATGGTATCCTTTCTGTTATTTTCCATTTCCTGAACAATCATATTTAGAGCTTCGTCACCGAATCTTCCGCTTCCTTTATCTAAAAGAGAATATGCCTCATCTATAAAGAGCACACCTCCCTTGGCTCTTTGAAATACACTCTTTACCATCGGAGCTGTTTGACCCACATACTGTGCTACAAGATCGGCTCTTCCTACCTCTATAAACTCTCCTGTTTTTATAATACCGATTTCCTTCAGCAATCCGGCCACAATCCTTGCTACAGTAGTCTTTGCAGTGCCCGGATTCCCTACAAACTCCATATTCAAAGTTATAGGCTCTAACTGTTCTCCCTTTTCTTCCATGGCCTTTCTCATCCTTGCAAATGCTAAAATCTTTTTCACCTGATTCTTTGCAGCCTTTATCCCAACCAAAGACTGTAGTTCCTCCATGTAGTTACGCTTATCCGTTATATTATCAAAAATGTTTTCGGAAATTGCCGGCAATCCGGCAGAATCCATATTTTCAAATAATTCATCCTCATACGAACTTACATAATTCTTTTCAATAAGCTGTGTTCTGATCTCCGCAACATGTTTCCTGCCGAGATTTTTAACCTTAAGTAGTTCCATATCGGACATTTCAAGAAGCTTCTTTATAGATGTTATATTTGCCTTTTTTAATGAATTATAAGATCTAACCCCCAGTTCCAGATTGTCAATAGAGTCCCTATCCAACTTTTGTTGAATACCAAGTACTTTCAATAGAATGATAATATAATCTCGTAAATTCTTTTTACTTATGTTATTATCACTTGCTTCATCTCCTACCTCTTCCAAAACACAACCCTTAAAGACCATACTTATAAGTGATTTAAGCTTTTTGGATATTCTTTGCGGAAAATCAAAAACAATACTTCCAACATTACCGTCTTTATTTCCTCCGGCTTTCATAATAACACTGATATGTCCTCCAACCTCTCTTATCTCCTTACACATTGCCTCAAAATATTCGGATTTAGGAATCATATATATTATGTCATCATCTATAAAATTCATATTCATACTCTCACAGGCAACCGCTCTATACTTTACTCTGTCATTCTTGGAGAATTTATCTTCCAAAATATACTTGTCAGGAATTATCTTTGCGTAATTACCGAAAATCCAGTAAAACTCATCTGTAGAAACCTTCTTGTCCGCATCCAAGTATATATAGTTTTTATAAGGCTAACCCTGATTCATTACAATTTCAAATCCCAAAGTCTCACCTTCTTTTAAATACATTCCATAGGTCATAAATCTGTCACTGACACCATATATCTCACCGTTAAATTCACCTGTATATACTATTGATGTTGAACATAAGAATTCTTTACGTATTTCATTTGTTTTATTCATTGCCATACCTCTTTTCGTTTTTAATTTATTTTGTTTTAGTCGCAGTCTGCAATAACTCTTCCTTGGCATGCTCACTGTCTGTCATCGCATACTTCCCCGGCCGGCCGTCATTTGCATCTGCGGATTTAATTTTCAAGGTGCAAAAAAGCACAGCAAAAAGCCATTGCCTTTAAAATTGACGCACTACCCCCTAGGTAGTACGATTCATTCTAAAAACAATGGCTGAAATATAAACCAATTAAATTTTACTTAGATATATTAGCACATATATTTCATTAATACAATACATATTATTAAAGTGTAAAATAAAAATGATATTCTTATATGGTACATTTTATTGTATAATTATTAAAATTAATCGGAGTAAATTTCGATTATCAGGAGGATACATATGGATTATGAGAAACTGAAATCATTTAGAAATATAAACAACAACTTTGCAAAATTACTTGGCATAGAACTTACCGAGCTTTCAAACGGCTATGCCAAAGCAGAAATGAAAGTCACAAAAGAACTTTTAAATCCCATAGGTTCAATACATGGAGGCTGCCTCTATACCATCGCCGATATAGCAGGTGGTGCCGCCGCAAGTTCCTACGGAATACATGTTACTACAATAGACGGAAACTTCCATTATCTGCGTGCAGGATTAAACACAAAAAAACTTTATGCTACAGCCACAGAAATAAAGAAAGGAAAGAAAATCTCCGTCTACAGCATATCTGTAAAAGATCAGGACGATGTCGAGCTTGCGGTAGGTATATTTTCATTTATGTCGCTGGGGAAGGCGATAGAGATATAAAATGTATGAAAACCATATGCTTTTGCTTTTTATATGTAAAGAAAAAGTCTGTCGCTGATTGTATACAATCCTAACACCCCGGAAAGCCCCGTTTTAAGCT